>CANCPA010000018.1 GCA_947379895.1 Chitinophagaceae bacterium
GATAGTATTGCATCGGGCAGTAAACAAGATATTGCGGGCAAAGCAGTCATCGAAAAGTTGCAACTTCATCATATTGAAACAGCCCACTACCATATTATTCCGGATGAATTTGAGCGCATTCAAGCTACAGCCAAACAACTAAGTATTGAAGGATTTCACCTTATATTATTCTGTGGTGGCACAGGGTTATCGCCTAGAGACGTAACTCCTGAGGCTATTGCTCCATTATTAGATAGGACAATTCCTGGAATTATGGAAGCGGCACGAAGCTATGGACAGGAACGTACACCCTTTGCCATGCTATCTCGGGGAGTTGCTGGTTTTATTGGGAATAGTTTAGTAATTACTTTACCCGGTTCTACAAAAGGAGCGGTAGAAACAATGGATGCATTATTTCCTTATGTACTACATTTATTTAAGGTCGCAGAAGGAATGAGGCACGAGGAGAGTGAGTGATGAATAGTATTTTGTAAAGATATTCACGCTTTATTGAGAATTCTTACTGAACAATGTTCCTATCCTATTTTCGTGTCTAATAAATGAGTCATATTTCAATACAATTTTTTCATTTCTTTCATTTTTTTAGTAAATCCGTATGTCGCCATTAATTTTATATAAAGAGCTAAGACTGTCCTTATGTTCTTTGCTGTCAAAATCAAAATGTCTAATAATAAGTTTGTCAGTAATTGTTATTGTTGAAGCATGGTCAGCAGCCATAAGTTTTCCTTGAAAGCGAATTGAAAATCCTTCTAAAGATTCTTCATTTTCAGGTTGAGGCTAGACGAAGGTTACTACAGACTTACAACTGAAAATAAAGTGAGAAATAACAAGAATTAAAATTTGAATCGCATTTTTGCATAATAGTATTTTTAAATATAAAATTTTTAGGACATAACCTGATAATCGACTTGAGTATCAGGTAACTCTCTAACTCTTTTTCAGTCGTATATACAGTAAAAATTACTGCCGATCCAGATTCCTTTTCCTATAACGAACACTTCTACTATGGTTTTTATTGTTTATAAAAGTTAGAACACTTTTTTGATTACTCAATTATTTAAAAATCATTTCAACGGGCGTTTTGAAATTTGTTTGTATGTAAAGAATTATAATTTAATATCGTATAATTAAGAAACTGCAAGTACACTTAATTTTACTAAATTTCATTATAACCTACTGTAAAAATTACCATTTATCGTCTTTTTATTGGAAGAGCTATCAACAATTGTTGTATTGTAAGACCCTGCAAATACAGTGTCTAATTTAGTAATTGTAATGACTCCAAAAGTAGAGGTTCTATACCTTTCACCACCAACAACAACTGAAAAAGAGAGACTTCTCGTATTGCTACTATCTCCACTCGAATAAACACCTACTTTTAAACCTTTCTGATTAGCGGCTTTTAAAGAGAAGTTAATCAAATTCAAATTTGAATTCGATCCACCTTGTCCTGAAAAAAGAAAATTTGTGCTATCAATCTTAGTAACTGATTGATAGGCTGTAAAATCGACCAATGAACCATCAATAGTCGCCTGATTTTTTCCCGCTTCTGTTGTCATTGAATCGCTGCTTTTAGTGCAAGAAAAACAAACGACCGCAATGATAGCCACTAAAAGTGTATTTACTGTTTTGTTCATAATTGAAAAGTTTTGTTTGATGATTGATTGTTATTGCCCGTTGAAATGTATACCTCTGTTTAAATGCCTATTCAGTCCAAGTCTTTTCACCTTTCTTCATTTTTCCAATTGTCTCCTGATAAGAGGTCTTGTCATTATCGGGAGCAAGTTTCAACACCTTCGTTTCAAAGTCAATTGCTTCTTGAGTCCTTCCTAGTTTATACAAAAGATTAGCATAAGTATCCATCACTGCAGGATCTTGCAAATTCGTACCACTAAATGATTTTTTGCTCCATTTTAAAGCTTCTTTGAGTGTAGATTGGTCATCAATATGGTCAAATACATTCCAAGCAAATTCATTCAGTTGAGAACTAGTTGTAATTTTTGCCCCATAAACTTTCATAAAATATGAAATAGCAGTTTTATAATGTTTCCAGTCCTTTAATTCACTATACAGACTTACCTTTAGTATAGCAATTGCTTCTTTGGCCTGTTTAGGATATACTTTCTTAAGTCGTTCTTCTATAGTTTTGGTTAGCTTTTTATCACCTTTTACAGAAAATATCTTTTCAAATTCTTCATTAACGATAATATCTACGATAAATGAATTTGCCTTCCCATTCCCTATCATTTCATCATACTTCCCTTGATTATTAAGCACTAATTTAAAACCTGTGTCAATGGTACTTCTGGTAATTTTATTAATAAAATCTACATTAGCTTTCGTAAACATCGAATTTTGTGTAGCAATGTAGGCTTTTGCATATTCGGAATAATCTTCGTTGAGTGACCATGCACTAATAGTTAACCTTCTTAAAAAAGCAGAATCGGACAATGACTTAGAAAACTTTTTCTTAATCACATAATATTGAGTAGATGGCATTAAAGATTCCTTACCTTTTTTCATAAATAAAGTATCGCCCATACTCCCCACAAAACGATGCACTAACTCTCCTTCTGAAGAGAAAATAAGATAAGTAGGGAATACTTGAATTTTGTATTTTTTGTTAATAGCAGACGCATCTGCATAAAAGCTTTTCGTTTCTTCATTATCATCTTTTGTGCTATCAAGCTGAACTTTGACACAAATAAAGTTTTCATTATAAAACTGTCCTACCCTGTCGATTGTGAACACATTTTCAGACATATACTTACAAGGACCACACCAAGTAGCATAACAATCTACAAACACATATTTTTGTGCTGCTTTAGCCTGAGACAAGATACTTTCCCAACTCTTGACATTTTCAAACTTGATGCCCTTGTGCGTAGTTTGGGCTTGCATGAAAAAAGGAACAAGTAACATAAATACTAAACCTAACTTCTTCATTTTGTTTTTTTTTATTGTTTTTCGCCTCAGTTTTAACGGCTTTAGCATTCCGTTACTACTTTTATTAAGTGTAGCCCAACTAGATTTATGAATAATTGTGATTATAAATGATTTTCATTTTTACTCATCAATTTTGTTATATCTCAGGAATCTGACTTTAAATTGACGAACTTTTTAACCCTGATTACGCAATAGGATATATTACAATTCACAACTACTTCAAACACAAACTTTTACTTGACTTGTTTGACTTCAACGTAATTTATTATGTTATCAGTCAAAAAATCTGTATAAAAACTTGTCTTTTTTGTGTTTCTGAATTTCATAACGAGTCTTGTCTATTGCGTAATCTGGGTTAAATTCGTAAAGACTCAATATGACACCCATTATGAAATGATTGCAAACTCTATATCTTTTAACAACCAATCTTATTACGCCCGCCTAAATCGGATTCTGGCGTACAGGCAGCAACGACAACTGCTCGTACTTTTCTTGAACCCTTTTTCCTAAAATGAACACTTGAATATTTACTTTTAAAGGAATAAAATGCTGTTTTTATTATTCTTTAATAAATTGTTTTAGCGTTATTCCTACCCCCTTTATCACCAACAAATAACTTCCGTTTGCCAATTGATGGGTATTAATGGCTACAAGGTTATTACCTACTCCAAGCTTTTGTTTATTTTGAATCAATACCTTCCCTTTCATATCTGTTATAACAATAAGTACATTTTCTTCTATTTTACTATTTAAAGACGCAGATAAGGTTGCCTTTACAGGATTCGGATAAATTGATATTTGATAATTTTTAAATGGTAATATACAACTTACTCCTATCAAGCAGGTTCTAGTTCCGTTACTGTTTTTATTGCTTTAGGCTTTATGTCATCATAAAATTTGGCAGAAGAAATGTACATCCAAACAAAACTCCATGAAAGTAACACATAGATTGATGAAATAACTAGTTTACCATATATTGAATCCTCGAATGAAGTTAACTTTAAAATAGTAGCTTGGTCATGATTAATAGTAGCTATTGTGATCACAACTACTAAAACAAATACAAAGATTAAAGGAATTATTAAGAATGGTAATAATAATTTAAAATATTTCCATTTATTGCCATTCATCATTTCTTTACTCTTTTTTAAAGCAGACGCAACTCCGATTGCAGGTTCATCATTCAAGATACAAAATATCATTGAGTACGATAGTGCAGCCATGATTCCAGGCACAATTAACAAAACACTCCATAATGCTATGTACAAAATCATTAAAGAATAGGCTACTAATGCCCTGATAAATTGCTTGAAACCTGAAAAAATCTGCTCTATTTTAGCTTCTTGATTTCTAGCAATAGATAGGAAAAATAATTGAAGGCCTAAAGTGAATGGTCCATCAATAATTAATACTGCGTAAGTACCCACTTTCGGTATAAAAGAAATTAAAGTTGTAATAAGATAATATATTAGAAAACTACCTACTACGAAGCCCCATTTACCTTTTAAAGACTCTTTTGCTTGACGGATTAACACTTTGTTTGTTGTTTGCATTGTTTTATGTTTATGATAAAAAAAATAATACTTTTTTGTTTAAGTACGCTTAATAAATCAAACGTTTTAATCTTTCATGAATTTAATCAACTTGACAGTTCCTTCGGTTAATTGTAAGCGTAACTGATAAGTTCCTGAGGGGAGAGTGCCTACATGTATAGTAGGATTACTAGTACCTTTCAGGGATATTGACTTTATTACCTTCCCCATAAGGTCTATAATCTCTATCTTACTCACCTGACTAGATTGGATACTGATTAGGTCTTTTGTAGGATTGGGATAGATACTAATGCTATTGTCTGCTATTAATTTATCTGTAATCGCCCCATTTAATTTAACGATGCCAATAGTATTATAATTAGCATCAAATGCACTGATAGCAGTGACGTCGGAAGAAAGATTGATGACTTCATTACTTAAATATCCCTTCTTATCAAATACTAATTCAAATAGTACCGTACTATCGGGTAATGTTCTCGCTTCGCTTGAGGCATCTACCCACAAGAATGGGAGTTTCCCCTCTGTTGTATAATCAGTATTATAATCAACATGTAAGTGATTATTTTCTACCGCTTTCAGCACTAATACATCACTATTAAAGTTTAGTGTGTATTGCATGCCCATGATATTTTTGAAGTTCTTAACCTTTATAGGAATACGAACTTCTGTTGTTGTAGCACTTAACTCAAGCCTATCATTAAACAATTCGATGGGACGAGAAAAAGAGTTAGCACCTAGAATAGCTGCATTCCAATCGTAATTTACATCACCTAGTTTGATACCTATAAAACTCTTTCCAACTTGATTCGCTTTAATCGACAAAATACGAATACTATCATAATAAGGAAAGGGTTTAGCAGGAATTGGAAAGGAATAGCTGCTGTCAACAAATGCCCATAATCTATTGCCAGAAAACTTGGCAATATGTTTTAAAATTAAAGACTTAATTAAGGCAATATCAGTTCCATTTACTGTACCATCGTTGTTAACGTCGGCAGCAATTAATTTAAAAGGAGAATTTAAGATTACCTTTTTCAAAATATGACTCTGAATAAGACTTATATCGGTTCCATTTACGCCATTTGCCACTAGCAAATCATTACTTTTCGATGGCATAACCACGCAACTACTATCTGAAGAAATTTCCACACTATAATTACCATTAATACCTGTGCTAGTAGCGACTGCTCCATTAATGACAATATTAGCCGTATTGACTGCATATAACAGCGGGTTAATTATACGACCATTCACAAAAAAGCTAGCAGCCATTGTTTTATTAAATGCCAGCATATTTGTGATACTCCAAACACCATTATCATCCAAACTTCTAACATTTAAGTAATGATTCCCTTTTGATAAACTATTGATTTCAATATTATAAAGCACATTAGCACTCTCAGTTACAGGTGTAGTATTAAGTGAAATTGCATTTCCAAAGCCAGGATCAATATCTATAAAATATTCTGTTCTTTTAATGTTTGGCAACACCTCACTTCCTGCATAATAAAACAGACTAGCATTGGTAATACTCCAATTTTTATATGCATCCATACTTCTTATATACAACTGATGAATACCTTTACTCAAAGTAGAGATTTCAAGAGAGAAATTCAAATTATTGACATCTATATTTGAAGGGAAGAAAACAGCAGTAGCTTTTCCAAAACCGGGATCAACATCATAAAAATATTCAACCCGATTAATTTTTGGCAGCGATAAACTACCCGAATTATAAAATAGTCTAGCATTAGTTACACTCCAAAGTCCGTTAGCATCTTTAGAACGTGTGTAAAATGTATGCATCCCATTATTTAAAGCTGAAATATCGGGCAAGAAACTTAAAGTAGTATCGGTTGATGAAATATTTGGCACTGAAGCACCCTTTCCAAAACCGGGATCAACATCAAAGAAATACTCAACCCGGTTCATCTTTGAAGGAGCGAGACTACCTGAATTATAAAATAATCTAGCGTTTGTTACACTCCACACCCCACTAGCATCTTTAGAACGGGTGTAGAAAGTATGCATCCCATTATTTAACGAAGAAATATCGGGTAAGAAACTAACAGTTATATCTTTAGCAGGGGTAATTTGTACAGAAGTAGCCTTGCCAAAACCAGGATCTACATCAAAGAAGTACTCTACCTGTACTATATTTTGTGCCTTAGTAACAAACCCAAATAAACAGAAATAGAGGGCTATGGTTAGGAATAATTTTTTATTCATTAATAGTTATATTTGTGTCATTTTTTTTTCAAAAAAAGTATTAGACTAATTATTGCTTCTAGTACTTAATGTCACTTTAATGACACCGCCTACAGAACTAGGTGCTGTTAACCGATAAATAGCAGGAATTGGAGGTTGAACAGCAAGCTTATAGGGGGTTCCTCCACCAAAAGCACCACAATCTTCGCCTGCTACACCCGCTGCAATCGCCACACTTCCTGCTTTTAATTGATATCCTGCATCTGCAGTCGTCGTACCATAACTATTACCCCCATTATTCATTACAGTAGACATATCTACACTAAACTTATTATTATTACCACCTGTAGTAGAATAAGTATTAACATTTCCATAGAAGTGCATATTATAACTTGGTGTGGAAAAAACATTATTCTTGATTACCCCGTCTGTAAAGTCATACACAGGTGTGTAAACAATATTATTCTGAAATAAACAATTGTGCACATTCCCGGCATAATTCATATTGCCACCACCAATAGTATTGTTAGAAATTGTTGCACTAGATTTGTCATCAACATTAATATAGCTGTTTGGGATAATATTGTTGCTAATTAAATTATTGAGGCTTCCTTTTGGTACACCTCCAACACTTGCAGTGTATAGAGTAATTCCACCTTGCACATAACAGTTTTTTACTATTAGATATTGAACTGCGGATCCATTGATAGATCCCATACAGTTACATCTTTGAATTAATATATAATATGCATTATTAATTACGACACCCTCATTATTTACCATGATTACACTACTATCCGAACCTGTATTCATGGTAATGTTCTTTAGTTTAGGGATAGTTATAGCAGCTTGCAAGCCTGTATCTACACCAATAAAATCACCGATTCCAATTAGGACAAGTTTTTTGGTCATGATTAAAGTACCATAATCGCTAGTTGAAGGTTCGAAATGAAGGGTATCGCCCCTACTCGCACCATCGTGTGCTGCCTGCGCAGTTGTAAAATCTGCAGAGGTAATCAAGTTATTCACTCGCCAAATTTTGGCATTAGCAACAGTAATACTTAGTACAAAAAATGCAAGAAGTGAAAATGCTTTACAAAACATATTTATGAATTTAATATTTACCCCACAACACGGCAAGGCTTTCGTAGCTAGTTTTAAAAAAGTGCAGCCAAACTTTTTATAATAAAAAAATGTTTTGGTTAATATAGAATCTGTTGATGTTGAACTCTATCAAATTACTCCTATTTCATTTTTGATAAAAGAGATACGGTAGTAATCAGCATACATTATCCTGATATCTATTAAATTAAAGTTTGATTATTTTTCGTTCTGTTCTAGGGGCTATAAATGTCAAAGTGTAGGTGCTTATTCTATTTGATTTAACTATAGCAAAGTTATAAGCATAGTACGATACAAAATATACCTATAAGTAGGTGATTTTACGACTTCAACTATTAAACCAAGCATTTTCAACCCCCTACATGTAGGTGATTTTATTAAAAAAGTATAGTTTTTTAATAAAGTTTGATGAAGTTAATCATATATTCGAAAAATTAATATTTATCTAATGCCTGTAATAAAGTTTGATGCGGTTAAGAAAATCTGGTATGAGATAGGGAAACAAGCTTCGGAAATGCAACCTGAATTTGAGGTTGATATTAATAAACGACTAACGGATAACTTTCATATAGGGGAATACTATTTTTATATTTTTCATTTTGCAGGTGTAGAAATTGAGCACAAGAGTGACTCGGTAAAAGAAGTACTTGGCGTAGAAAAGGGTGAGGACTTTACAATTGACTACTTATTGAGTATCATACATCCTGAAGACTTGCCCTACTTTTATGATTTCGAGAAACGAATAGCCAAATTCTTTGGAGAAATCAGTTCCGACAAGATCATGAAGTATAAGACAAGTTACGATTTTCGTGTTCGAAAAACTGATGGTACTTACATACGGATAATGCAGCAAAACATTGTGATCCAATCAAATATTGAAGGAGCTATCATCAGGTCGATTGTCATTCATACAAACATTTCACACATAAAAAACACAAATGGATCAACACTATCATTTATAGGTCTTGAAGGCGAACCTAGTTATCATGATGTTTGCAAGGGTCTTATTGTTTATCCTATTTTCAAGGATATTTTCACTAAGATGGAAAAGAAGGTTCTAGAACAACTGATTAAAGGATATACAAGCAAACAAATCTCCGACATATTATATATCAGTAAACTTACCGTTGATGGGCATAGAAAGAATATGCTAAAGAAAACGAAAACAAAAACAACTGTCGAACTTATTATTTATGCTGTGCAAGAGAATTGGATTGAATCTGACAAGTAATAGAGTGATGATGGTGTAGTGATATTTTACTAATAATTAAATGATTTAGTTAGTGAAAATATTAAAGAGGCAGAATAATATAGATTGAACCCTATATTAAACTGCCTCTTTTTCAATTATCATATTTCTAATCACCAATCCTTTTCACCACTCTCCTACAACTTCCCTCTCTTAATTTCTTCTACAACTCCAGGATCTAATAAAGTAGAGGTATCGCCTAAATTCTCAGTTTCGCCCTCTGCAATCTTCCTCAAAATTCTACGCATAATCTTTCCACTTCTTGTTTTTGGTAAGCCTGTTACAAACTGAATCTTATCAGGTTTAGCAATCGGTCCAATGATTCGTGTTACAGTCTGAAGTAAATCCTTACGTGTCAATGTTTCATCTCCATGAATATGGCCGAAAATTACATAGGCATAAATACCTTGTCCCTTCACATCATGAGGATAGCCCACTACCGCACTCTCTACAACTCCTGCGTGCATGTTTATTGCATTTTCAACTTCAGCAGTACCAATTCTATGACCACTTACATTTAATACATCATCCACACGCCCCGTAATTCTATAATAGCCTTCCTTGTTACGCAAGGCACCATCACCAGTAAAATAAAGGTTTGGATAAGTTGCAAAATAATTAGTTCTGCAACGTTCGTGGTCACCATAAGTTGTTCGAAGCACCGAAGGCCAAGGTCCTTTGATACAAAGATTTCCACTTACTGTTTCGCTTCCATCATCCAATACCTCCTCTCCCTTTTCATCCACTAACAGCATCTGTACTCCCGGCAAAGGTAATGTAGCCCAACTAGGCTTTGCAGGCGTAATACCCGCCAAATTGCTGATTAATATACCACCGGTTTCTGTTTGCCACCAAGTATCTACAATAGGACATTGCTTTTTGCCCACATGTTCATCGTACCAATGCCAAGCCTCCTCATTAATTGGTTCGCCCACAGTACCTAAAACCTTTAATGACGACAAATCCTTATCCTGTAACGGCCCTAATCCAAAGCCCATCAGACTTCTGATTGCTGTAGGAGCAGTGTAGAGAATATTCACCTTATATTTAGCTACAATATCCCAAAATCTACCCGCATCAGGATAGGTAGGCACACCCTCAAAGATGACAGTCGTTGCACCTGCACTCAACGGTCCATATAAAATATACGAATGTCCTGTAATCCATCCGATATCGGCGGTACAGAAATGAATCTGCGATTTTTTATACTGAAATACATTCACAAAAGTATAGTCGGTATATACCGCATATCCCCCACAAGCATGAACAACCCCCTTCGGCTTTCCTGTACTTCCCGAAGTGTATAATATAAATAAAGGATCTTCTGAATCCATCGGTTCGGCTTCAATAAAATGAATGCCTTGTTCCTCTACATGCTTCATTTCGTCCTCATACCAAACATCTCTACCCTTCAACATACTGATTGGCGTTCTAGTACGAGTAACTACAATTACTTTTTTAATGGATCTATTGCCAATTAAAGCATCGTCAATGACACTCTTTAATGGAATATCTTTTGCCCCCCTGAATGCACCGTCACAGGTAACTATAAATTCAGCTTGAGCATCATACAAGCGATCTGCAATACTTTGGGCAGAAAAACCACCAAATATTACCGAATGAATAGCACCAATTCTTGCACAAGCTAAAGTAACAACAGCGAGTTCGGGAATCATACCCATATAGATACAGACCCTATCCCCCTTTTTAACCCCGTTATTCTTTAGGACTTGTCCAAATTGACAAACCCTTTCCAATAATTTACTGTAGGTAAGTAATCGATTCTTTTCGGAAGGATCGTTAGGTTCCCAAATTAGGGCGGGTGTACTACCCATTTCTTTTGCGTGGCGATCTAAACAATTCTCTGTAATGTTTAATTGTGCGCCAGTAAACCACTTAACATTAGGTCCAGTAAAATTCCAGTCTAATACTTTATCCCACTTTTTTTTCCATGTAAAGTTCTCTGCTACTTCACTCCAAAATGCCTCAGGATTTTCAATACTTTTCTTGTATGCCTCTTTGTACGCTTCGTACGAAGTAATTTGATACGGGTAAGCCATCGTTATTTTTTTAGTTGTTGTTACTTGTTTGAGGGGGTGAAGATAATTTGTAGAATGAATAAATAAAAATGATTTTTAATTAAATTGAATAAAATGCAGAAAAACAGCGTGATTAATGGGCTAAGCGAATAATTAAAGTAAAAAAATGTCCCCTTAAAAGTAATGTCCGAGTATAAAGTTGGCATTTACAAAGAAGGTAATTTATTCATCTATTAAAAGTTCATTTTAACGAGCTATACTTCCTATTAATAACAAGATATATGCAAGCATTCCTATTCATTTTTATACATAAAAAGAGCTAAGCAAAATTTTATTGGGTCATTTATGCAGAAATAGTAAATATTTTTAACTTTTTTATAGTACAATTTGATTGAATATTCAAACAGATTAATACATTTGTCAGTAACATTTTATACAAACGATATTAACGATGCTTTTCCAACCCATTTATTTGATCTGAAATAGAATTTCTATATCAATTAAAACGGACTTTAAACATATAAAAGTTTGTATAGTGTTTATTTGCTTTCCATAATTTTTAAGTTTTACTTACATGACATCAGCTGAACTTTTATTAAAGATTGAGAAATTTAATGAATTATTGACCGACTTTGGAGCCTCTAATTTTAATAGTAAGGCCTTATGGCAAATGAAAAACGAAATACTCGAGCATTTCAAAGCAACTTCCTTTGACGATGCTGGTGAAAAGCAGTTATCACTTTCTTATTTCCAAACTCTTGCAGATGAATTAAAAGCTAAACAAGAGTTAGTTTTACAGGAAAATGAAAAATTTGCTGAAGAGGCCGAGAAAGCTATCAACGAAATAAAGAATTTAACTAAGGACGGCTTCTATATCAATAATCCCGAAAAGGAAACTATTACTATTCTAAAGGGGCAAATCGAAAAAGCATTTGATTTTTTTAAACATACTCGTTGGCCGTCAAAAGAAAGAAGGACTCAAGCGTGGGAAGAATTTAGCGCGCTAAGAGAAAAAATAAAGCAGGAAGAGGATGATTTCTATTTAAACCTAAGAGAAAAAAAGGCCGAATGGACTGAAAGCTCACATCAGCTATCCGAAATAGTGGTGGAAGCAATTGAGGCTTGTCATCCAGATGCTGCACACAACATCCTTTCTGAACTACTTGTTCAATTGTCAACATTCTTGAATACATTAGGTATTAGTGGAGAATCTGTTGCATTCTTATCGGAAAAACAAGAAGAAAATGCTAAGAATCTTCTCAAACCAAAGTCTGAAACGTTACGGGATATTAAAAAGTTTGTAACAGAAATAAGGGACGATTTAACGAGAGATGACAAAACTAGAATATTTGCGAAATTAGAAGCCATCAATATTGAACTCAATAAGGCTTGGGATGTTTATCGTGAAAACTTACAAAAGAAACAAGAAGAATGGGAAGAACGAAAGAAACAAAATGAATTTAAACGTGCTGAATGGTTAATAAAACAAGCCGATTTCTTGAAAGTGTTAGATGAGAAGCTAGAAAAAAGAATTGCAGATAAAGGAAACCTCGAAAGAATACTAGTCAACAAACAAGAGTTCTTTGGAAGACAAAAGAGTCGACTTGAAAATCAAAGGGAATTTCTCAAGAAAATAACTAGCGACTTAGATGACATGTCTGAAAAACTCGAAACCGCTTGGTCTGACAACTTTAGGGAAAAGATGACGGAGAAAATAGAACAAAAGAAACAAAAGATAGAAGAAGTAAATAAAGATATTGCTATTGTTTCATCAAAATCAGAGGAAGTTGAAAAAGACATTGTCGACATTACTGAAAAACTAGTTACAATAGAAAAGAGTATCGAAGAATTAAAAATAAAAACAGAAGAAGTAAAAAAGAATTTAGAATAACACAATTGAATTCCCTTTATAGGTTTTGAAACCATAAAGGGAATTTTTATTTATGACAACATTAAATTAAAAACTTTTCAAGTACCTATTATTTCTACAATTATCTTTACCCGATGGAAATATTGGCACTCATATCGGTTCGCATTATTGATTGGCTAATAAATTTAGATAAATACCTATTTGTATTAATAAATAGTGTTTTTACAAATAAAACCTTGGATTCTATATATCCTTGGTGGAGAGAAGGAAATACTTGGGCACCACTCTATGTTTTTATTATCACTTTCATGTTTCTTAATTTTGGCAAAAGGACCTGGCCTTGGTTAGCCTTCGTGCTATTAAATATTTTACTCTCTGACCAAGTAAGTAGTACATTATTTAAAAATTACTTTATGCGCTTGCGTCCTTGTGCAGATCCGATGTTGCAATATCAAGTACGACTATTATTGGATCATTGTTCGGGTGGTTACAGTTTTACTTCCTCACATGCGACAAATCATTTTGGGTTTGTGCTATTCTTGATACAAACGTTAAAGCCTTTTATTAATAAATTTCGTTGGCCTTTGTTTTTATGGGCTGGAAGTATTGCTTATGGACAAGTATATGTAGGCGTTCATTATCCATTAGATGTCATTTGTGGTGCCTTATTAGGCTGTATGCTAGGCTATATTCTTGCCTCAATCTACAATAGAAGAATTGCAAAATATTTCCCTTTAGTTTTAAACAATGAAATAATAGATAACAATACCGCTTGATGATTCAACTCTTTCAATAATATTCATAACCAAAAATCAGCGCTTTGCACAAATGTAAAGTGATAAGAAAATATAATTTCAGCCCAATTTACATATCAATAAAAGTCACTAATTTGTTTAATCCTATATTCGCCACCATAAATGGTATTGTTGATGAAATATATTTTAGCTTGTTTCGCTTTTCTACTAGCCTCTTGTTTTAATTCAGCAACAAATTTTAAGGATGCAGATAATTCAATTGATGCAGGACGGGAATTTATAAATGCTTGTTTAAAAGGAGATTTTGTAAAGGCAAATTTTTATATGCTTCAAGATGAACAAAACAAGTTGTATCTAACAAAGATTGAAAGGGGATATAGAGAAAAAGATAGAGACGGAAGACGACAATATCGAGAAGCTTCCATTATAATTAACGAAGTGGCAAATGTTACAGAAACAACAGCTATTATAAATTATAGTAATTCTTATGATAAAATAGCCCATAAAATTAAGGTAGTACTGATAAACAATAAATGGATGGTAGACTTTAAATATACTTTTAATCCCAATTTATAATAAAATATCAAAACATTGTTGTTTATTGCAGCACTAATTAAATAATTTATAATGACAAATTAAGTATTTATGTAGAAAATGTCATTAGACAGTCTTAGTAAATACAGTCACTTAAATTTGAAATAATATATAATAATTTTTAATAACTAAATCAGCTAAATTTATGTTTACAACGAATGTACTTCATCCATGGCACAGTGTATCACCTGGCGAAAATGCACCTAGAGTAGTTACTGCAATTATTGAAATTCCTGAAGGAAGTAGGTGCAAATATGAAATAGATAAGGCATCAGGATTGTTGAAATTGGATCGAATTATCTATTCATCTTTCCATTATCCTATCAATTATGGTTTTATACCACAAACTTATGGTGGAGATCATGATCCACTTGACATACTTGTAATTACTTCTCTTCCTGTTGTGCCTTTAACAATGATGGATGCAAAGGTTATTGGAGTCATGCAAATGATTGATCAAGGAGAAGCCGATGACAAAATCATTGCTGTTGCAGCAAATGACCCTACTGTAAATCATTACAACAATATTGAGGAATTGCAGAAGCACTTTTTTGATGAACTAAGACATTTCTTTGAAGAATACAAGAAATTGGAAAACAAAGCTGTTCGTGTAGAAGAATTTGGAGACAAAACAAAAGCAATATCAATTGTTGAAGAAGCAATTTCTTTCTATAAACAAACATTTCCAAGATAATTGAAATAATGCCTAAAATGTCTGCAATTACAATATTATTACTTGTTGTCATTGGCGTGGCTGCAGGTGTGTTGAGTGGCTTAGTTGGAGTAGGAGGAGGACTTATTATTGTGCCTGCACTCGTGTATTTCCTTTCTTTTTCACAAAAATCAGCACAGGGAACATCCTTAGGAATATTACTTTTGCCTGTAGGCATTTTGGCAGCATATCAATATTATCAAAAGGGGTATATTGATGTTAAAGTTGTTTTGATAGTCTCTTTAGGATTCTTATTTGGAGGTCTAATTGGCAGCAAAGTCGCTGTTGCGCTTCCTGTTGGAACTATTAAAAAAGCATTTGCAATTATGATGTTAATAACAGCACTTAAAATGCTATTCATTGACAAGCCCACAATAGAAAAAGAGAATACTAAAAAAGGAGATTCAATGAATAAAACAGAATCTCACTAAACCTTTTTGGATTAAATTATTAACACTATTACATTTGTAAAAAAATAAACAATGACAGATCAGAAATCTACGGGTAAATATTGGTTACTATTCTTTGTATGGCTAGGTATATTAGTTACTTTGATGGTGGTATATCGTGAGTTCTTTTGGCTTGCTTTACCGGGTACCGTAACTTACTTCGTCAAGGGGCTTGACTTAATTTAGTCAAATATTATAAATAAATAGGCAGGCTTTTTGCCTGCTTATTTAAGATTTTTGTAGTAGAATTGATGATTTAAAGGATTTATTTTCAGATTTACCTATAAATTTTGGGTTTTATTTAAGAAATCATATTACATTTGCATCAATGAACGATTTCAAACATATTAAAAAGCTCACGTTTGCCTTTCTCTTAGTTATGGGAATGCAGATTGCTTATGCGTCTATTACCTTTATTGGTACAAATGATGATAAGCTTAAGGGTAGCAAGTATTCTTTAAAAAACTTAAGTGCATTTCGCCACTCTTTCTCTGTAAACACGATTAAGTATGGTTTGCATTATTCGGGTTCTGAAACTTTTTCACAACAAACAGCTAATAAGAATATTTTACAAATGAATTCAATGATGAGATACGATATGGGAAATACAACTTATATTATGTCTTACAAATTCAAAGTAAAAGTTCCTCGATTTAAGACACCATCTCCTACTAATTAATTGTTTTTAATACTAAATAAAAAGGGCGAATAAATTTAATATTTATTCGCCCTTTTATATTTTATTTATATCTTGTTTAAAAAACAGCCACTTTCCAGCTTCTGCTAAATGTTTCAGCTTCCTTCAAAACAACAATTCCTTCTTTATCTACGATATTCCCCGTAGTTGTTTCTGTATCCCCTAATCCACACCACGGCTCAATACAAACAAAATCAGCATCCCTGAAGCTCCAAATGCCCATATATGGCATTCCTTCGTAGGATACAGTCAATCCATTCTTATTATTGTTATTAAGAATTGAGATTGAAGTAGATTTTAAGTCCTTAAAAATAAGTGCATCATTATAGAAAAGTTCCTTTTTCAATGGAAGTTTATTTGTGTTTTCTAAATAAGGAACAGACGAATTAAGAATTAAGCCGTCAGAGGCAATTGGATAAATCCCTGCATTCTCTTCTTCACTGAAAGAAAGATAGTAGTCATCGTAATTTTCATTAGCTGTAAGTGGTACTTTAAAGGCAGGATGTGCTCCAACAGAAAAATACATTAATTCCGTTCCCTTATTTTCAACTACATACTTTACTTCAAGCTCGTTACCTATAATCGTGTAAACTATAGAAAACTTAAAATAAAATGGATACATATTCAAACTAGCATCAGAGGTTTTTAATACAAGTGTAGCACTTGACTCACTCTTACTTTCCACCTCAAATTCCATTTCCTTTGCAAATCCATGTCTATTAAAATGATAAGTTTTCCCATTATAGTCATATCCCCCATTTTTAATTCCTCCAACTACAGGAAATAATACTGGGCTTCTTCTTGGCCAAAAAGCGGGATTGGCATCCCATAGATATTCTAATCCTGTTTGCTTATTGTAAATGTTCTGTAACTCTGCACCTAAAGTTGCGATAGAGACCTTTAGTGTCTCGTTATTAAGTATAATCATTGTTAAATATTTTTCAAATTAAGCTTCCTCGAGTTTTTCATCGACACTATTGGCAAAGATTCTTGCACTTATTTTTTTCATCGGATTACTTCTTGCATCTGCATAATCATTTCGTTGTCTGCATATATCAATAGCCTTAAAAATAGCCGCTATAAAAGAACTTGTATCTGCTTTATCCTGACCTGCGATATCAAAAGCAGTACCATGGTCTGGACTTGTTCTAACTACAGGCAATCCTGCGGTATAGTTTGTTCCTTCACCAAAAGCTAACGACTTAAACGGAATCAATCCTTGATCGTGATACATAGCTAAAACCCCATCAAATTGTTCATGTAACCCTCTAGCAAAGAAAGCATCTGCAGGGTAAGGTCCGTAAACCAACATAGAATGATTTGCATCTTTAAGTGCATACTTCAAAACAGTTTCCTCTTCAGTCCCAATTAAACCTTGGTCTCCTGCATGTGGATTTAATGCAAGCATTGCAATTTTAGGTTTATCAATTCCAAAATCCTTTTGTAAACTTTGATACATTATTTTTAGTTTACTAAGAACACTTTCTTTAGTGATATTCTTTGCAATACCCGAAATTGGCACATGTTCAGTTACCAATCCTACGCGCATATTATCTGCAACCATAAACATCAACACTTCATTTACACCAAAGAAATCTTTGAAATAAGGTGTATGCCCGCTATACTTGAACAAATCTGACTGTATATTTTTTTTGTGAATTGGCGCTGTCACTAATGCGTCAATATCTCCATTTTTTAAAGCCGCAGTAGCCTGTTGCAATGAAATCAAGGCATAACTGCCACCAATTTCATTTAATTGTCCCGGAGTAATAGCAACCTCCTCTTCCCAACAGTTGATGATATTTACTTGCTTATGGTTTAGTCTGTTCAACTCTTTAGTACTATGATAACTAAAGTTGATGTTCGGCAAAGTCTTTCTATAAAAATTAATACACTTATTACTCGCAAAAACAACAGGAGTACACAATTCGAGGATTCTATTATCACTTAGTGACTTAATAATTAACTCCAAACCTATGCCGTTTAAATCTCCGCTTGTAAACCCAATTATTGGCTTATTTAATTCCCTGATCATGCTCGTAAAAATTGTCGGTAAATATAATACTAAAACACAATTGCATCATTTAGATTCTCTTAAAAAACAGGTGAAACTGATACAAACAGAAAACAAATACTAATATTTAACACTATCAATCACATTTTAGGTAATCAATAGAAAACAAATTGAGTTTAGTAACTAAATACTGTAATAAACACTAGATTGTAAAATAAATTCCTTCACATGAATAAAATAAATTTATCACCCCTATCTTTAAATCTTATTATAACCTACATATCGACATTATGCAAGTAGATAAAACAACGTTACAGGACATATCCATTTTCCATCGTGAAGAAGAACAATCCATTTTCTTTAAACTGAACCATACGCATACGAATAGAGGCAGAGAACATTTACGAAAACTATTATCTAACCCGCTGAATAGTGTTACCGAAATTAATGATAGACAAAATACAATCAAGCATTTAATCAAGGTGGGCAACCTGTTACCTACAACTATTACTAACGGAACCATTATGGTCATTGAAAGTTATTTTGACACTGTAGTTGACCATTATCCTAAACAACCCAATATTGTTAATAGTCTTACTTATAAAATCCTAAGTGCATCGTCATATTCAGTTACCGATTATTCTGTGTCTCATTTCTTTGGCTTTTTGAAAGATATTAATAAGATAAAAAATATTTTTGAAAGCATTGAAGAAAGTAATCAGATAAAGATATGGCACGACAGAATTTCTTCATTATTGAATCGTCCTGTAATGCAATCCGTATTGCAATGGAAAAAGGATAAAAAGCTTTCTCCTACAGAAACACTTTGGCTTGGAAACTATCTAAGACATTCTTATAAGGAACAATGTTTTGAATTGCTAACAATATATAGTCAGATAGATGCATTTAACAGTTTAGCCATTGTTTGTAGCAAAAATGATTTTCATTTTCCAAATATTTCAGAGACGAAGTCTCCCTTTATTAAGGCCGAAGGAATCTATCACTTGTTACTTGAAACGCCTGTTTGTTATGATTTAAACTTAGATATAAATAAAAACTTCATGTTTTTAACAGGGGCTAATATGGCGGGCAAGAGCACTTTCATTAAGGCAATTGGCACCTGCATTTATCTAGCACATATTGGGATGGCAGTACCTGCTAAAAAAATGGAATTAAGCCGTTTTGATGGCCTTTTAACAAATATTCAAGTAGAGGACAATATTCTAAGAGGGGAAAGCTTCTTCTTTAATGAAGTACAACGAATAAAAAGAACAGTAGACAAAGTTAGGGATGGTAAAAAGTGGCTAATCCTGATTGATGAACTTTTTAAAGGAACAAATGTGCAAGATGCAATGAAATGTAGTTTGTCTGTTATTGAAGGACTGAGAAAAACAAAAAACGCACTGTATATTCTTTCCACCCACTTATATGAAATTGGTGAAGAGTTGAAGATATATGACAATATAGTCTTCAGATATTTTGAAACAAGCTTAGCCGATGAACAACTTGTTTTTAGTTATCAGCTTTTAGAAGGGATCAGTAATGACAGATTAGGCTATCTTATATTAAAGAGAGAAGGAGTTACAAAGTTGTTAGAAGAATTGTAGTTGTAACAATTGATTAATACGTTGATTAAGGAGGGCTTAAGAAGTAGTCAGTAAAAGCTATGCTAAAAGTTATCAGATAGCCAAATGAGTTTCTTATTACGCTGTTTTAATTGGCTGATTTATTAAATAGTTACTAACTTCTTCTAATACAAACAATAAAAGGGAGTGCTAATAATAACACTCCCTTTTATTTTATTGTGAAAACTAATTATTCAGCAGTTGCTACAGCACTTGCAGTTGCAACAGAAACAATAGTTTTATCTTCTTTTGTCTTTCTAAATTCAACCAATCCGTCTGTCAATGCAAACAAGGTAAAATCTTTACCAATACCTACATTTTTTCCAGGATGGAACTTAGTACCTCTTTGGCGAATAATGATATTGCCTGAGATTGCTGGTTGTCCACCAAATATTTTAACGCCAAGACGTTTACTGTTTGAGTCCCTACCGTTCTTTACGGAACCTTCACCTTTCTTATGTGCCATCTTATAAAGATTTGAATATTTTAATAATATGTTTTCCTAACAGAAACGCAGTTTCTGACATCCCAATTAAGCGATGCTTTCAATTTTAATACGAGTATAATGAGTACGATGTCCGTGTTTCTTACGGAAACCTTTTCTACGCTTCATTTTAAAAGCGATTACTTTATCTCCTTGTACAAGATCTTTAACTATTTCTGCAGTAACGATTGCTTTTACATCTGTTCCTGTAGTAAGAACACCATTGTTATCTACTAACAGAACTTCGCTAAATTCAACCTTGTCACCAGTATTACCTTCTAAATGAGGAACATACAAGCTATCTCCAGCTTGTACTTTGAATTGTTGACCTGCTATTTTCACTATTGCTAACATAACTAACCTAAATTTGGTCGGCAAAAGTAAGGGTATCTTTCTTAAATAGTACAAGTATTGAAAAAAATATTTTTTGATTTTACATTTGCTCAAAGCATATAATCACCTTAAGGAATGTAGGGTAACAAAAAAGATAACTTTAGGCCTCAGAAAAACCTACAGGGTTACACAAAAGGTTGTGTGTGGGCTCAACAAGCTTATCGGACTGCCATCGGGAGTTGTGTGTGGGTTCGATAAGCTTATCGCACTGCCATCGGGAGTTGTGTGCGGGTTCAACAAGCTTATCAAACTGCTATCGGGAGTTGTGTGCAGGTTCATCAAGCTTATCGAACTGCCATCGGGAGTTGCGTGTGGGTCCGATAAGCTTATTTAATAGGCATCGTACGAAATATGTGAGTCTGTAGGTTTTACAAACTCAGCAGTTTGCAAGAATGCCAATATTTATACTTTGTTGTTTGTGTATTTAATGTTTATTCTATTAAAATAGAATGGACGAAACCATAATTTTTTGAGAAATTCAACTACATATTTAATCTTTTTATTCTTACAATCCCTTTACTTCATTTAAATGCAGCATTCTCGCATAGTTGAAAATGTAATTATTTCATATTACAATTCCTATCCTATATTTATCGCCTGATGGCAAATACATTTTTTCAGTTCAAGCAATTTACTGTCAATCAAGCACAATGTGGAATGAAGGTTACCACAGATGCTTGTTTGTTTGGCGCTTGGGTGGCAAATTTCCTTCATGAGAATCCCACTGACTATGCTCAAAATTTTAAAGTACTAGATATTGGAACAGGAACAGGATTACTATCCTTAATGCTAGCACAAATCAATCCTAATATCAATATTGATGCTGTTGAAATTGATCATTTAGCATCTATAGAAGCAAGCGAAAACTTTAATGCCTCGCCCTTTAATAAACAGATTCAGTCTTTTCATTCAGACATTAAAACATTTTACCCATTTCATACAAACGGCTATCAGTTTATCATTACTAATCCACCATTTTTTGAAGATGACCTAAAGAGTCCTTTGCACAATCGTAATCTTGCTATGCATAGCCTTTCACTTAGTTTGGAGGAATTGGTATTAGAGATAAAAAGATTGTTGAGTTTCAAAGGCAGATTTGCCATTTTATTACCTTATCACAGAACAGATTACTTTATTAAACTAACTTCGAAAGCAGGCTTTAAACTATTAGCATCCTTATTTGTAAAACAGACTTTGAAACATCCATTTTTTAGAAGTATGCTATTATTTGAAAATGAAGATGTATTAATTTCTAAAGACAATGTAGATATCAAAGTTAAAAGCGCTGAACTTGTTATTAGAGAAAACAACGAATATTCGGCGTCTTTCAACTCACTTCTTATGCCCTATTACCTGAAGCTATAATTCAACTATTAAATTAAAAAAATGAGAAAAGGTATTTATTTGACTGCTATTATGCTAATGTTTTTCATTGTACAAAATAGCAATGCACAAAGTATTAAAAGGGTAAAAATTAAGGATGTCATTAAAATGGCCGATACGAGCACAGTTCCCATTGTCATCAATTTTTTCGCAACATGGTGCAGACCTTGTGTTCAAGAACTTCCTTGGTTCGAATCATTAGTTCCTAATTATAAAAATAAAGGGGTAAAGCTAATATTGGTAAGTCTCGATTATGGGGACGATTATCCTAAAGGCATTGCTTCATTTGCTAAGAAAGCAGGCATAAATTCAGAAATTGTGTGGCTTGACGAAACAGACCCTAACTATTTTTGTCCGAAAATAGATAAAAGATGGGAGGGTACGATACCTGTTTCACTGATAGTAAACAATAAAAACCATTTCAGGACCTTTGTTAATCAACAATTACCCGAAAGACAACTAAAACAAGTACTAGATCAGTTAATAACAGATAATTGAGTGAATTTGAATTTCGTAACGATTCTGATTTGTAACCTGAGTTTAGTCAGTCCATATACTCCATTATTCATCCTTAAAACTGTAATTCGCATTCCTGTGCATAAGGTAAAATTTTATAAAAATCATTTAACAACTACATTCATTTTATGGTTTTTTGTCAATTATTTTGTTTTTTGCGTAATAAACCATCTTGGCTATACGTTATATAAGACAGATATGTAAGATTATGACATAGATGGTAATGCATACAATAAAGAAACAATGGCAAAGGAAAAGGTAGAAAACAGGGTCTTTGAGAATGAAACAGGTGTTCAGGGACAGTACAAAAGCTGGTTCTTGGACTATGCATCTTACGTTATATTAGAGCGTGCGGTTCCCGCTGTAGAAGATGGTTTGAAGCCTGTACAACGTCGGATTCTTCATGCGATGAAGGAAATGGATGATGGCCGTTTCAATAAAGTAGCGAATATTATTGGACAGGCAATGCAGTATCATCCGCATGGAGATGCAAGTATTGGTGATGCCTTAGTAAACTTAGGACAAAAAGATTTATTGATTGATACACAGGGAAATTGGGGCGATATCCGTACAGGAGATTCTGCCGCTGCCCCTCGTTATATTGAAGCACGACTAAGCAAGTTTGCCCTTGATGTTGCGTTCAATGCAAAAACCACTGAATGGCAATTAAGCTATGATGGTCGAAAAAATGAACCGGTAACGCTTCCTATGAAATTCCCTTTATTACTTGCACAAGGAGTAGAGGGTATTGCAGTAGGATTGGCAACTAAGATTATGCCTCATAACTTTTGTGAAATCATTCAAGCGGCTATCAAATACCTTAGAGGAAAGCCTTTTGAACTCTATCCTGACTTTCAAACGGGTGGATTAGTTGATGTAACTAATTATCAGGAGGGCAAAAGAGGTGGCAAGGTAAAGGTTCGTTGTATCATAGAAGAACTTGACAAGAAAAGCCTAATCATAAGAGATGTTCCTTTTGGAGTGACAGTTGCACAATTGTGCGAGAGTATCACAAAAGCAAATGATGCTGGTAAAATTAAAATCAAGAAACTCACTGAATTTACGGGCAAAAACGTTGAAGTGCAGGTTGACTTAGCACCTGGAATTTCTTCAGATATTACAATTGACGCTCTTTATGCATTTACCGATTGCGAAGTAAGTATTTCTCCTAATGCTTGTATTATCGAAGGCAATAAACCACGTTTCATAGGAGTTCAAGAATTATTGACAGTTTCGGTTGATAAAACAAAGGGTTTACTGAAACGAGAATTGGAAATAAAACTTGGAGAATTAAATGATAAATGGCATTATACATCATTAGAAAAGATATTCTTTGAAGAAAAAATATATAAAGAACTCGAACAAAAACACGAGACTTGGGAGAAAGTAATTGAAGCAATAGAACTTGCCTTTGTTCCTTTTCAACCAATGCTGAAGAGGCAAGTGGTAAGAGAAGATGTATTAAAGTTGACCGAAAAACCGGTTCGTAGAATTTATAAATTAGATATTGAAGAGCTTAATAATCAAATTCGTGGTATTGAAGCCGATATTGCACAAGTACTTCATGACCTTGAACATTTGAATGACTTCGCAATTGCCTACTTCGAGAATCTTTTGAAAAAATATGGCAAAGGAAGAGAACGAAAGACTGAGATTAAAGTTTTTGATACAATCAGCGTTCAACAAGTAGCGATTGCAAACACTAAATTATACGTAAACAGAGTAGAAGGATTTCTTGGCACATCGTTGAAAAAGGAAGAATTTCTGTTCGAATGTAGCGACATCGACGATATCATCGTATTTACTAAACGAGGTATCATGAAAATTGTCAGAGTAGGCGATAAAGTATTTGTTGGAAAGGATATTATTCATATAGCCATTTTCAAAAAGAATGATGAACGCACTACTTACAATATGATTTATTTGGATGGTGGCAGCGGCACTTCTTTTGCCAAGAGATTTAATGTAACTGGCATAACAAGGGACAAGGATTATGACCTGACAAAGGGTAATGACAAGAGTAAAGTTCATTATTTTACTGCAAATCCAAATGGTGAAGCAGAAGTGGTTAAAATCATATTGAGTCCAAATTGTACTGCACGTACAAAAGAACTTGAGTATCATTTTGAAGAATTAGAAATTAAAGGAAGAAGTAGTTTTGGTAATACCGCCACAAAATATCCTGTAAAAACAATTCGTTTTAAGGAAGCAGGCAGAAGTACACTTGCGGGAAGGAAACTTTGGTTTGATGATCAATTTGGACGTTTGAATATTGATGAAAAGGGAATGTATCTAGGCACATTTGAGGGAGACGACAAGTTGGTAGTCATGTATAATGATGGACATTATGAAATTACTGATACAGAACTGACACAGCGTTTTGACTCAGAAAAGATTATACTGATAGAACGATTTGATTCAAACAAGGTTTTTACAGCCGTTTACTTGGATCATGCCAAAGAACAGTTTTATGTTAAGCGATTTAAGATAGAGACAACTACACTAAAGAATAAATATTTATTTATCAAGGAAGGGGATAAGAACTATCTAGAAACAGTTACAAGCATTGGAGAACCTGTTTTGATTGTTAAGACAGGAACAGGAATGAATGCTGCACGCTCTAAATTTAAAATTGCAGATATGGTAGAATTAATGGGTTGGAAGGCAATAGGTGCAAAACTGATGAACTTCTCCAAAACTGCAGAAATGGAATGGGAAGAATTACCTAAGGACGAGAATCCGCAACCAGAACTCTTTTAAACACTGATGAGTGATGAATGATGAGTTCCTATGTGAGTAGAGAGTAGTGAGATGTGAGTTTATCAAGTGTAATTATAAATTTAAAAGAGTGATGAACTCATAACTCTTAGTTCATCACTCTTTTAAATGGCTAACTCATCTCCATTTGAAGATAGATATAACAAATACCAATCTTCTCTAGTCAGTTGAATTGTTGCAGCTTCTTTTGATTGAACTAACCTATCAATTTTGGTAGTTCCCATAACAGGAATAATACCGGATGGATGTGCGTGTAAAAAGGCAATCAATATTTGATTGATACCAGTATTGTATTGTTTGGCTAGTAAAGATGCAGTTGATACTATTCGCCTAAAACTTGGATGTCCATCATCATTAAAAAGCTCCCCTCCTAGAGGTGCCCAAGCTAAAGGTGTAATTTGATGCTTAATACAGTTATCTAGACAACCGTTTGACAATGGAGACAATTGTATAATTGAAATCTCCATTTGATGGTATTCAATAGTAGTATAATCAATTAAAGTATTAATTTGATGAGGTAAGAAATTTGTGACTCCAAATTGCAATAGCTTCCCCGATGTTTTCAAATGATCAATTGCAGTTGCTACTTCATAGGGATCCATTAAGGGATCTGCCCTTTGAAGCAGTAATACATCTATATAGTCTGTTCCAAAATTCCGTAGAGATTGCTCAACCGACTGAATAATATGCTTGGCCGAGGTGTTGTATGATTTGATATTGTAAAAGGGGCGATTATTGCACGGAAATTGAATGCCGCATTTTGTAATTAATTGAATTTGCTGCCTTATTGAGGGCAATGTCTTCAATGCCCTTCCAAAATCAGCCTCTGTTGTATAATCACCAAAAATATCAGCATGATCAAAACTAGAGATACCACTCTCTAGACAAGCTTCAATCATTGTCCTATAATCTTCAGTCTCGAAATCTGCTCCCCAAGCCCCCCAACGCATACATCCTGCAATTGGCGAGGATAGTTTATTAGTTGTAGGAATCATATCAGGGTCATTTTAGTGATTCTTAATTATACCGAAGGCTCTTGTTGACTCAAACAATGCCAACTTCCTAAGCCCCAAATTATATCCGTACTATCAATGCCTATAACTTTTTTAGCAGGAAAACAATTTTCAATGATAGTTAGCGCCTTATCATCATTTTTATCTCGATAAGTTGGCACTGTAACAACATCATTTGCAATATAAAAATTTGCATAAGAGGCGGGTAAGCGTTGTCCCTCATAAACAACTGCCGACGGCATCGGCAGCTCAATAATATTTAATTGCTTACCATTCAACAGCCTCAATTTATGCAAAGCGTCTATATTTTCCTTCAATAAATGATAATTTTCATCATTTTTATCGTCTTCTACAACACTTACTACCGTGTCATTGTTCACAAACCGAGTTATATCGTCAATATGTCCATCCGTATCATCGCCAACAATCCCATCACCAATCCACAAAATCTGTTCTGCTCCATAAAAATCAAATAAATATTGCTCAATTTCTTTTTGAGATAAATGAGGGTTTCTATTTTTATTTAATAAGCAAGCAGTAGTTGTTAGTATGGTGCCTTGACCATTAAAATCAACCGACCCTCCTTCCATGACTATACCCGGATGATAAACAGGCAAGCCCAAAGTCTTACCAATTAGCGTAGGAACAACATCGTCTAAATCATAAGGGGGATATTTATTGCCCCATGCATTATACCCCCAATCAACAATCACTTTCTTTGCTTCACCTTCGAGTGTTGGATTAATCAAAAATGCAGGACCATGATCTCTGCACCATGCATCATTAGTAGGATTAAAGAAGAATTTAATTTTATTTAAATCAACCCCTTCTTTAGTCAAATGGCCAATTGCTAAGTTTTTCATCGTTTCATCGGCAACATTGATACATACAAACTCCCCTTCGCTGACGGCCTTCACAAATTTTGCATAAGGCGTATAAATCGTATCTATCTTTCCAGGCCAACTTTCCTCTTTATGTGGCCAACTCAACCAAGTAGCTGTGTGCTGATGCCATTCGGCAGGAAAATAATAACCTAAACTCTTTGGAGTAATCATATCCTTCATTAATCTAATCTTATAAATATTACTAGTTTCAAGTTACTAGTTACAGGTTTCTAGTAATAGTATCATCACCCTGAAACCCGCATTTGGTATCCTGAATCCTGTAACTTGCTACCTATCCTTCGTCAATATACCTTTTGGTTATCGGCGAATAACTATCTATTCGTCTGTCTCTCAAAAAAGGCCAATGTGTTCTGTAACGCTCAGAAGATTCGGTATCGATAGGCGTAACAACGGTTTCTTCATCCTCGTGAGAGGCCTTGTACAATAAAGTTCCAAATGGATTAGAAATAAAAGAACCACCCCAAAACTTCATATCTCCTTCGTAACCTACCCTATTAACCGAAACAACAGGAACTCCATTTGCAATTGCATGGGAACGCTGAATAGTTTGCCAAGCATTATATTGTTCAGTGTTAGTTGCTTCATCCTGATGCTTTGCCCAACCGATAGCGGTAGGATAAAACAAAATTTCAGCGCCCATTAATGCAGTAATTCTAGCGGCTTCAGGATACCATTGATCCCAACAAATCAATACGCCGATAGTCGCAAACTTTGTTTTAAAGACTTTGTATCCTAAATCTCCTGGTGTAAAATAAAATTTTTCGTAATAACCGGGATCGTCAGGAATATGCATTTTACGATACATGCCAAGGTATTGACCATCTGCATCTATTACTGCAGTCGTATTATGATAAAGTCCATGTGCACGTTTTTCAAATAAAGAGGCAATAATTACTACCTTATTTTCTGCTGCAACTTTAGATAAGAGGTCTGTAGTGGCCCCGGGTATTTGTTCTCCCAAACTAAAGTTGTCATGATTTTCTACATCACAGAAGTAAAGTGAAGAGAACAATTCTTGCAAACAAATAATTTGAGCCCCTTTATCAGCGGCTTCTTTAATCTTTACAATCGTTTTATTAATATTTCTATCCTTCTCGGCCACGCAACTCATCTGTATGGTGCCAATATTTACAATTGCCATTTATTATCAATGATTAAAATGAAATAAATGTTTTAACACAAAGAGAACAAAGAAAAAACAAGGATCACAAAGTGTTTTTTAAAATATTTTTAAAAATTAAAACTAAACCCTGTGTACTTTGAAAAAAAATCAATGTGTCCTTTGTGGTAAAAACATTAAGATTTATAATAAAAAAAAGTTCTGTACAATATTGCTATCAGTACAGAACTTTTTTGTATTATTTATCGGTGTTAATTCACAATTAGTATCTGCTACCACCGCCGTATCCGCCACCGCTATTACCACGGTCACGTCCACCGCCACCGCCACCATCACGTCCACCGCCGTAGCCACCGCCACCGCTGTTTCCGCCACGGTATCCACCACCGCCGCTTCCGCCACGGTAACCACCGCCGCCATCACGACCACCGCCGTAACCGCCGCCGCCTTCTCTCTTCTTGTATTCTCTTCTTTCTCCCTCAGGACGTGGAGTAGATTCGTTTACAACAAGTTTACGACCATCAATTTCAAATTCATTTAATGCACTGATTGCAGCTTTTGCAGCAGTATCATCAGCCATTTCAACAAAGCCAAAACCCTTGCTGCGTCCAGGACTAAACCTGTCTTCAACAACTTTTGCACTTGCAACTTCACCATAAGGTGTAAAAAGGTCTTTTAATTCTGCACTAGTCAATGACCAGCTCAAATTTCCAACGTAAATGTTCATGTTTTTTTAATTAAAATAAAAAATAAAAATGGTGAAAACAGTAACCAAAAACCCTGAATCATTTACGTTAAAAACGTTCGAGAGGATTGTAAACTGACCATTGAGACACGAAAGTATAATATTTAACTACATGAGCATTTTTTTTCTAAAAAAAAACACAATTATTGCTCTTAATTACCCAACTAATCTATAAATAGTTCATTTATTCAGGTACAAACCCTTATTTTAAGCAAAAAAAAGCCGCATCCAGAAGGATGCGGCAAAAATTTATCATCATTAAAACCCTATTCAGCAACAACTTCAAACTCAACTTCAGTAACATGTCCGCCACCGAAATCAATGCTTGCTTTGTAAGTACCCAATTCTTTAACGTCATCGTTAAGGGTAATACGCTTACGGTCAACTTCGTAACCCTTTTGATCACGGATTGCACGAGCAATTTGAAGAGAAGTAACACTACCGAAAATCTTACCAGAAGTACCAGTCTTTGCACCCAATTTCAAAGGAGATGAAGTAATCACTTCAATTACCTTCTTAATTTCAGCCAACATAGCAGCTTCTTTCTTAGCCTTAACCTTTAAAGTTTCTTCCAACTTCTTAAGATTTGAAGGAGTTCCTTCGATAGCAAATTTTTGTGGGATTAAGTAGTTACGAGCATAACCATTTTTTACAGTTACCAGTTCGTTACGACCACCTAAATTATCAACGTCTTGAATTAATATTACTTGCATAATTTGTTTTGTTAGTTCCCGAGAGCCCAGCTATTATTTTTAAACTGTCTCTTGACCTCTCGACCAAGATTAGGGAAGGTTACTAAAATTGTTTATTTCATTAAATCTGTTACATAAGGTAACAAAGCCATTTGTCTTGCCTTTTTAACAGCATCACCAACTTTACGTTGATATTTCAAAGAGTTTCCGCTCAAACGACGAGGTAATAACTTTCCTTGTTCGTTGATGAATTTCTTTAAGAAGTCGATATCCTTGTAGTCAACATACTTGATACCATATTTTTTGAAACGGCAGAATTTCTTCTTTTGTTTATCTTGTTTTACCGCAGTAAGGTATTTTATATCAGTACTCTTTGCCATAATTAAACTTTTGCTTTATCAAGGTTCTTAAATCCGCCATTTCTCTTTACATAGTTATACTCAACGGCGTTTTTGTCGAGCTTAGTAACCATGTGACGCATAATTTGCTCGTCACGTAAAATTTGTACTTTAAGTTTTTCGTTAAAGTCGCTTGAAGCAGTATATTCTACTACCCAATAAATCCCTGTTGTTTTCTTTTGAATAGGATAAGCAAAAGACTTCAGACCCCAAGGGTTGCTGTGTACAATTTCGCCACCTGCTTCTACAACAAGTTCTGCATACTTCTTCTGAGCAGCTTTGAATTCTTCCTCAGATAGAATTGGTGTAAAAATCACCATCAATTCGTAATTGTTCATTAACTGATTATTTAATTAATAAAATGGGTTTATCCCAGTGGACAATTCGGAATCGTTCCGAAAAGAATCTGCCAAAACAGATTTGGGGCTGCAAATGTAGGAGGATATGATTAAAAAAGATAAAATATTTTTTAAACTGAATTTTTGAGGTTATAAATGATCAATTTTGAGTTTTAACAATTAGGTTTAAATTTTTAAAAAGTATCCAAAAATGTATTACAAATATGTTATCGTTGTTTATACTAACAAGAAACTGCTTTATTCTGTTTGATTTGTGTAAGTGTGACATTTGAGCTACAATTTTCAATTATCATTCTTCATCATTTTAATTAGAAACCTATGCCCCCTTGATTTTCTTAGTTCTCCATGTTGTAAAACGTCCTGAGTAGTATAGAATAATAGACTATTCCATAAATAGCACTTATACATTAGTACTTTATTGAGTTATCGTATCTTTTATAAAAACTCAATGTTGCTATGTGCTTTTTATATTTGAACATTTAATCTTACTTCCAAAAATATATGGTATCCAATCTCAAAAATTCATCCGTAGCGAACACTAAACCCAAGCAACGTTACAAAACCCTTTACCATATTCTATGCTTTTTTTAACTTATTTCCTACTGTAAATCATTTATTGTCTACTATCAATTATTTATTGCCTACTTTAAGTCAATAATCGCCTGCTGTAAATCATTTATCGCCTACAATTAATTAAGTATCGCCTACTGTAAATCATTTATTGCTTACTGTAACCCTTTTATAGTTTACTGTATATCATTTATCGCCTGCGATAAATCATTTATTGCTTACTATCAGTCATTTATTGCTTACTATCAGTCATTTATCGCCCGCTATAAATCAAATACAGGAAGCAAATACATTTTGTATACAGCTACCAAATTTTAAAAGGAACCCAAATAATCCATGTTTTTCTTAGTTCTCCTTGTGGTAAACTCTCCTGAGTAGCAACAATTATTTGACTAATAAGTAAAATCCTTAGCTTCGCCACCAAATTAAACAATAATATAGGTATGTCTTTAGTAGTAGTTGGTTCAATGGCTTTCGATGCAATTGAAACGCCTTTTGGTAAAAGTGATAAAATAATTGGAGGTGCGGGTACCTTCATCGCATGGTGCGCTAGCAATTTTACAGGTGTAAAACAAATTTCTGTGGTAGGTGGTGACTTTCCACAATCAGAATTAGATGCACTCTCTGCACGTGGGGTGGCTTTAGAAGGTGTTCAGATTAAAAAAGATGAGAAGACTTTCTTTTGGAGTGGTCGCTACCACATGGATATGAATACCCGCGATACATTAGTGACAGAATTGAATGTATTGGGAGATTTTAAACCCGTAGTACCCGATAGCTATCAAGACTGTGAGTTTTTAATGCTTGGCAACCTTGCTCCTGCAGTTCAAAGTAGTGTAATTAAACAACTGAAAAACAAACCTAAGTTAATTGTAATGGACACCATGAATTTTTGGATGGACATTGCCCTTGACGATCTTAAACATACCCTTAGTCTTGTTGATGTGTTGATGGTAAATGATAGTGAAGCACGTCAATTGAGTGGCGACTATTCTTTAGTACGTGCGGCACAGAAAATTTCTGCTATGGGACCGAAGTTTGTCATCATCAAGAAAGGTGAACATGGAGCCTTATTGTTTCACGAAAATCAAATATTCTCGGCACCGGCATTACCACTAGAAGATGTATTCGATCCAACAGGTGCAGGAGATACTTTTGCAGGTGGCTTCATTGCTCATTTGGCAAAGACAAAAGATATCAGCTTCAATAACATGAAGACAGCAATCATTGTGGGAAGTGCATTAGCAAGTTTCGCAGTTGAAAAGTTTGGTACCGAAAGATTAAGATCCTTGACTAAGGAAGAAATCAGCGGAAGAATTAATGAATTTGTTCAATTATCAACATTTGATATTAGCCTAGTTTAAAAGTGATGAGTTATGAGTAATGAATTATGAGTCTTTTATCTCATAGCTTATTACTCATAACTCATATTTTATTATTTATAACTACAATCCAAGTATCCACGCAAAAATTAGTGGTGCTACGATTGTTGCATCACTCTCTACTATGAATTTAGGCGTATGAATATCTAATTTTCCCCAAGTAATTTTCTCATTCGGCACGGCACCACTATAGGAACCATACGAAGTAGTGCTATCGCTAATTTGACAGAAATAACTCCAAAAAGGTACATCATGCCATTCCAAATCCTGATACATCATTGGCACCACACATATTGGGAAATCTCCTGCAATACCCCCTCCTATCTGAAAGAATCCGACTCCCTTACCACCACTATTTGCACGGTACCATTCCGTTAGGAACACCATATATTCTATACCATTCTTAACGGTACTTGCTTTTAATTCACCTTTAATCACATAGCTAGCAAAGATGTTTCCGGTTGTACTATCTTCCCATCCTGGAACAATAATGGGGATATTTTTTTCGGCTGCAGCCAAAATCCAACTATTCTTTGGATCAATTTCATAGTATTGTTCCAATTCACCACTCAACACAGTCTTGTACAAAAACTCATGTGGAAAATATCTTTCACCACTTGCCTCTGCATCCTTCCATTGTTTTACCAAGTGTTTTTGCAAACGGCGAAACGCTTCTTCCTCAGGAATACAGGTATCCGTAACACGGTTGTAATGATTTTCTAACAAATCCCACTCATCCTGTGGCGTTAAATCACGATAATTAGGCACACGCTTATAATGACTATGTGCCACAAGATTCATTACATCTTCTTCAAGATTAGCACCTGTACAACTGATAATATCCACCTTTCCCTGACGAATCATTTCGGCAAAAGAAATACCTAATTCCGCAGTACTCATGGCACCTGCGAGGGTAACCATCATTTTACCACCTTCAGTAAGGTGGGTTTCGTAACCTTTTGCTGCATCTATTAACGCCGCCGCATTAAAATGGCGATAATGATGTTCTATAAATTGTGAAACGGGTCCTTTGCTCATTGTTATTTTTTTTAAGTGGGCGAAAATAGTTTTTTATACTAAAGAATCAAATTAAGTTATAGGTTATAGGTTACTTGTTTCAGGTTGCTTGTTTCAGGTTACTAGTATGCCTTCTAAATAGAAAACTGCAGCTAGAATCCTGTAACTATATCTTCTTTAATTGTGCAATTGTTTCAATAGGGTTCTTTGATTTGAAAACGGTATTACCTGCTACCAAAACTGTGGCACCTGCTGCAATGATTGACGCCGCATTATTAAGATTAACACCTCCATCAATTTCAATCTCTACCTTTGGGTTTCTTTCATTAATCAATTGCCTTAGTTCTGCAATCTTTTTCAGTGTATAAGGTATAAATGCTTGACCACCGAAACCAGGATTTACACTCATCAAATTTACTAAGTCGACATCTTCAATAATATCTACAAGCAAATGAATTGGAGTGTGCGGATTGACAGCCACCCCCGCTTTCATACCTAAATCATGAATTTGTTGAATATTACGATGCAAATTTCTGCAGGCTTCTATATGTACAGAAAGAATGTTTGCCCCCGCCTTTGCAAAAGCCTCCGCATACTTTTCCGGTTCTTCAATCATCAAGTGAACATCTAATACCTTAGTGGTAGCCGTCCGAATCTGTTCAATTACAGGAAGCCCAAAGCTGATATTTGGAACAAAACGACCATCCATTACGTCGAGATGAAACCATTCCGCTTCACTATTATTAATCATGGCACATTCGTCTGCCAAGCGTAGAAAATTTGATGCTAATAAAGAAGGTGCAATTATTGCCATAAAGTTTTAAGTATTAGGTTGTAAGTATTAGGTTTTACTTTATAAGTAATATGTTATTTTTAGAAGAAGAATATAGTTGAAATTAATTTAAAACAACCTCTTCCTTATTCTCATAACTTATTACTTATTACCTACAACTTTTTATTGTAATCGTTTTAAAGCCGCGTCTGCTTCATTTAAATTTTTGTTGAGGGCAAGCGCCTGTTGATATTTTAATTTTGCCTCAGACTTTTTATTCAGTGCCTCCAAGCATTTTCCTTGCCAATAGTAGGCATCTGCAAACCGATTACTTACTTCGGCAGCCGTTTTAAAGACATCGAGTGCATTCGTAAACTTCTTTAAATCGTAGTAAACATATCCTTTTTCGAGATAAGCATCCATGAAAGTGTAGTTATTCGCAATACTCTTATCCAAAAACAGTAAGGCTTTTTCCTTATTTCCTATTCTTGAAAAGAAAACGCCTGCAAAAAAAGCTGTATAGGCATCGTATTCTTGACCTAGATGCATTTCGTCGATTTGCTGACAAGTATTTAGCGCCTTAACATTTTTTGTTTCGGCATACAAATTCGCTAATGCTAACAATGCAGTTGGGGCAGGATATATTGTAACGGCAGTCGTGTAATAGGTAATTGCCGCAGCAGTATCTCCTGCATGTTCACAAATCAGAGCCTTTTTATACCATAAGCCATAATTACCCTTGTCATATACTATTAAAGAATCTATTTGGGAGAGTGCTTTTTTAAAATCTCCAATACTATCTAATGCAGAAATATATTTGAACCTAAGGCCTGCACTATCAGGTTTCTTGGCTACTTGCTCGGCCAATTGATTAACGAGTTCCTTTACAGCATTGGCTTTAACATCCTTATCATTATTGTTTGTGGCATTCTTACATTGAGAAAAAACAAGTATTAATAAAAGAAGAAACCATTTACTCATGACGCAAAAATAAAGGGATACTGTAGAAAAAATGCTATATGGTTATTGTTAAGTATGTTTTAACACAAAGTAAACAAGGAAAAAACAAAGAACACAAGGTTATAGAATACATGTACTCCTATAAATCCTTGTGTTCCTTTTTAATTATCTCCGTATTACTTATGGTAATACTGTTCTACTTATAATTTACTGATAAACTCTTTTGCTGCCCTTACATAGTCGTCATTCTTTGCAGTATTTGCTAATTCAATTGCCTTATTGGCACTCGCTTTTGCACTTGCCTTATCTCCTAATTCTTTCTCAATTTTAGCCTTCAATAAATAACTACTAAAGGAAGCCTTTCCTGCTTGAATTCCTTTTGTAACAAATTCCAATGCCTTTGCATTATCCTTGGCTATTTCAAAATAATAGGTCGCTATTGTATTATAAGCAGGTTTATCACCTGAAGCACTTTTATCTATATCAACCTTGATTCTGTCTTTAATATTTGTGCTAATTGGCAAAACAACTTCTGTATTACCCCATTTCAATTGCAAGTCAAGTGTTTCACTAGTAATGTTTGCAAATTCGATAGTAAACAACTCCACTTTATCACTCAACTTAATAATTGGTGCAGTAACACGAACTACATCATTTGCTTGGTTATAAAGAGATGGTTGATTTACAGTTAAATCCTTTGTAATGATAATAGTGAAGCCCTTTTTGACCGGTATCGTCAACAAACCATATTTCCCTGCCTTGACAGCTACATTGTTGATGGTTACATCATCACTAAAGTTTAAGGTAGTTGCACCATTTGCCCCTGTTCTCCAAACTTTATCAATCGGTGCTAGTTCACTGTTTTCCTTAAATGCAGCACGCCCTTTCATGGAAGGACGACTATAACTTAACTCTACCGAACCTAAACCAAAGTTCTGTTTCACTGTTTGAGTCGGACTAGGCTGAGGCAAAGTAACCGTTTGCGCATAAGCGCTGAATGCTAAGAAAGTAGCAATTACAATAAATAGTTGTTTCATAATTTTTTTATTTGTGCAAACCTAACGTTTCAACAATTAGAAAGAAGAAATAGTTACATCATATTACTAAAATCAAAAGACTTTAAGAATTAATTGTAGTAACAAAAAAAGGTTACTCCCTATTTGAGAGTAACCTTTCAATATTAAACTAATATATATTATTCAGAAGCAGTTAAGCTAGCAGATAAATATTCGAGATTCAAACGTGCGATATTCGACAATGAAATTTCTTTAGGACAAGTAGCTTCGCAAGCACCTGTATTTGTACAAGCACCAAATCCTTCTTTATCCATTTGAGCAACCATATTCACTACACGACTTTGACGCTCAGGCGCACCTTGAGGTAACAATGCCAAATGAGAAACCTTTGCACTTAAGAATAACATGGCACTACTATTTTTACAAGCAGCCACACATGCACCACAACCAATACACATTGCAGCAGCAAATGAAGCATCTGCATCATTTTTATTGATTGGAAGTGAATTACCATCCACAGCATTACCTGTATTAACGCTTACATAACCACCTGCTTGAACAATACGATCAAGTGAAGTTCTATCGACAATTAAATCTTTTAAAACAGGAAAAGCTTGCGCTCTCCATGGTTCAACAGTAATAGTGTCTCCATCATTGAAGGCCCTCATGTGCAATTGACACGTTGTATTTGCTTGCCAAGGACCATGTGGTTTACCATCAATATACATTGAACACATTCCGCAAATACCTTCACGACAATCATGGTCAAAAGCAATCGGTTCTTTGTCTTCCTGAATCAATTGTTCGTTTAAAACATCGAACATTTCAAGAAACGACATTTCTTGAGAAATATCTTTAACTTGATAAGTTACAAATTCACCAGCAGTGTTTGAATTTTGCTGACGCCAAATTTTTAGTGTAAGATTTATGTTCTTGTGTTCCATATACTCTATTTATCTATCCTTTAAGAAAGATGTATTTTAATATTTTCAAAATAAGAGAACCTCTTCCAATATTATTTATAATTCCTTTGACTTGGCTTAATCACATCATAAACCAACGGTTCTTTTTCAAGCTCCCATTGACTTTCGCCTTTAAGATGCCAAGCTGAAACGTGCATATAACCTGCATC
>CANCPA010000019.1 GCA_947379895.1 Chitinophagaceae bacterium
CTAATTTATATTCTTCAACACAAAGACACAAATACTCAAAGTAGCACAAAGAAAAAATGAAGTATTGATACTAATGAAGTGATTTTAAAGAACTTAGAGCCTTTGCGACTTAGTTTCTTTGTGGCAATAGAAATAAAAAAAGACAAAAAGCATCTGATTCAATCTATTGCGTAAGGTGAGTTAATCAGGTAAGACTAAGCATTTAAAATAAACCAATTAAAAGAGTCCTACTTTATATTTTCACCAAAATAAGTTTCTATATGCACTTTTCTTAACCTGAAAATGAAACCTGCAACTCACCCCTACTATTTTCCACTATTTAAATCTGCACTGATTGTTTTATTATCTAGCGAAGTCCGATAACGCTTAATAGCATTAATAATTGCTTGTGAAATTTCTTTTTGACCTGTAGGGCTATTTAAATAATCTTCTTCTTCAGGATTCGAAATATAACCTGTTTCTACCAAAACTGCCGGCATAGCTACTGCTTGAAGTACCCAAATACCTACTTGCCTTTGTAATGCATCCCTATTGATACGACCTGCCTTTGCAAATTCCTCCTGAATAGTCAATGCTAAATATGCACTCCTATCAAAATACTGACGAGTTTTAATATTAATGAAGTTCATTTGCTCAGGTGACTCATCGAAGCCTTTCACAGATTTCGATACGCTACTATCTAAATAAAGACTTTGATTTTCCCTCATCGCAACTTCCTTTCTCTCATTTCTGTGCGCCCCCCATATATAAGTTTCAGTCCCCTTAGCAGCACTAGGAATAGTAGTATATTTATATTCCTTTACTCGCCTAGTTAGCTTTTTACGCCCCTTTCGATAAGTTTCCGTTTTATACCCTACAAATTGAGCCCTACGCCCTGCATCAGCACTATTACAATGAATACAAACAAACAAATCGCCCTTTGCCTGATTGGCAATCTTTGCTTTGTCCATAGGCGAATCATACACGTCAATCCTTCTTGTCAGAACTAACTCAATATCAGGAATCTGATCCTTTAGCATCTCTTCTAATTTTAAGGAAATAGCTAAAGCCACATCTTTTTCATTCGAATACTTTCCTGGAGCACCTCCATCATGACCTCCATGTCCAGGATCAATCACAATCTTTCGTAGTCTAGATTTCTGTTGATGACCGTCTTTAGTAGAAAAAGAGGTTAAAATTGCTATGAAAATACTAGCTAAAATCAGTGTAAAATATCTCTTGTTTATCATGTCTTAAAAAGTTAAAGTATTTTTTATGAATGCTCTAGTTACTTTAGCACCTATTTTTGTCCACTACTCAATATGAACAAACGTAGCACATTTAAAATAAAAACAACTTTGGCAGTCATTGCTTCTGTATGTTCATTCTTTTTTTGTTTGCAAATAATGGCAAACCAATTGAATAAATCTTGGTCGTATTTGCAACTTACAAACGTTGCTGACACAATTCCGTTTTCAACTGATGTCCGCAAAAATATAAAAGATACCATTACTAATTTAAAAAAGTCATTTTTAGCAGACACATCAATAACAAAAGTCGATTCAGTTCAAAGAGTTGATACATTAACAATCTCTAAGGATAGCCTAGATGCTCCTATCAAATACGAAGCATCCGACTCAGGCGTATTGATTATACCCACTAAAGAATTCTATTTATATGGCAAAGCAAAGGTTTCAAATAAGGACGTAAATCTTGATGCGGCTACCATTAAATATAGCCAAAGTATTCAGACGGTACAAGCTTATGGGGCTATAGATACTTCTGGAAATCCTAATAGCAAACCCAAATTAGTTCAAGGTGAAACTAAAACAATTAGTGATTCTATTGCTTTCAATTTAAAAAGCCTAAAGGGACTCACTAAAAATACATATCTACAGGATGGTGAAATGTATATTAATGCTAAAGTGCTTAAAAAAGTAGACAAAGCAGATTATTATGGCTATGATGCAAGGTTCACTACTTGTAATCTTGATACGCCACACTTTGCATTCAGATCGAAGAGAATTAAATTAGTTACTAATAAATTGGCGATAACAGGACCGACACATCCTGAAGTGGAAGGAATTCCTATTCCTATTGGAATACCATTTGGGATTTTCCCTTTAGCACAAGGAAGGCATTCAGGTATCTTGCCTCCTGCTTTTGCGCAAAGCGAAAGTTATGGTTTGGGCTTGGAAGGGTTAGGTTACTATAAAGTTTTCAATGATAATTTAGATGTCACAACTCGAACTAACCTTTATTCATATGGGGGATGGTCAATAAATACCAATCCTAAATATCAAAAGCGATACAGGTATCAAGGTTCCATGAATTTAACAATTCAGCATACTAAAGCACTCAATACAGCATCTTATGGATCATTAAGTCCTGAAGAATTTACTACTACCAATTCATTTATGTTGAATTGGAGCCATAGTCAAGATCAGCGAGTAAGACCTGGTACTAATCTTAGTGCAAATGTAAATTTTGGTAGTACCAAATATAACTCTACTGTATTAAACAATCCCTACATCAATTTCCAAAATCAATTAAGTTCTTCAATAAATTATTCTAAAGACTTTGGGGGTAAAGCAAACATTTCACTCAATCTAAATCATAGTCAAAATAGTACAACACATCTTGTCAACCTAGTTTTGCCAACCGTGTCAGGAAGTATTGTTACGTTTTATCCTTTTCAACGAAAGGAACAAGTGGGAACCCAAAAGTGGTATGAGAAACTAGGAATTGGGTATAGTGGTAACCTGACGAATGAAGCATCATTTTATGACACAGCATTCAGTTTTAAGCGATTGTTAGATACTACACAATGGGGTGCAACACATAATATACCTATCTCATTGTCATTACCTTCACTTGGTCCTGTTACCATCTCGCCGGGTATATCGTTTTCACAAAAGTGGTATGGACAATCAATTACAAGGCGATGGGACTCTGCTAATCAAAAGTTAGATACAACAATCAGCAAAGGCTTTTATACAGGTAATCAGATGTCATTTAGCATTGGTGCAAGTACTCGAATCTTTGGGACTTACTTGTTTAGTAAAAAAAGCAATATTCAGGCAATCCGACATGAAATAAGGCCTACCTTAAGCTTAAGTTATGTACCTGATTTGGCTAGTAAGTATTTTTACAATACAAAAGTGGACACATTTGGTCATGTCGTTCGCTTCTCAAAGTTTGATGGAGTGACTCCGGGAGCCATATCTGAAGGAAATTCTGGATCAGTAAGTTTTGGATTAGATAATTTACTGGAAATGAAAGTTAAGGATTCAAAAGATACTACAAAGGCTGATGCAACTAAAAAGATAAAGCTGATAGATGGATTTGGTTTCAATTCTTCCTACAATCTGTTGGCAGATAGTTTTGGATTAGCTCCATTTCAATTTTATGCAAGAAGTACATTGTTTGGAACGATTAATATTAATTCAAGCTTCACAATGGATCCGTATAAGGTAGATAAGTATGGATTTAGGAGAAATGAATATGTATGGAGTGGTAAAGATTTGAATTTTGGTCGAATAACTAATGGTAGCATATCAATGTCTACATCATTCAAGAGTAAGTCGAAGGATGGCAAGAAAAATTCTGCAGATAGTATTCCTGTAGACCGCTTTATGACTCCCGAGGAACAACAACAGCAATTACAATATGTAAGAAGTAATCCAGCCGAATTCACTGACTTCAATATTCCATGGACACTTTCATTATCCTACTCACTGAACTATAATAAACAGTTAGAAGCAAATTATACCTACAGGGATGTTATTACGTCGAGTGTGAATTTTAATGGTGACTTTAGCTTGACTGAAAAATGGAAATTAGGAGGAACAGGATATTATGATTTCAACGTCAACAAATTACAGCAGTTAAGCATGTTTATTACAAGAGAAATGCATTGTTGGCAGATGTCGATTAATGTTAATCCAATTGGAATTTATCGATCATTTAATATTACAATTAATCCTAAGGCAGGTATCTTAAGGGATTTAAAGATTAATAGGAGTAGGTATTTTTCTAATTATTAATACTGAAGTATCCAATTAATGGCAAATTGATTTATATAATCAAATACAAATTATGTCTGTTCATCCAAAAGATTTGACAATTTCAGATTATACTTACACTCTTCCTGATGATAAGATTGCTAAAAACCCTTTACCACAAAGGGATGATAGCAAAATTTTGGTTTATAGGAATGGTGAAATTACTGAAAGTGTGTATAGGCATCTTGCCAATTATTTACCTAGCAATTCCTTGCTGGTTTTTAATAATACAAAAGTGGTTGAAGCGAGAATTCTGTTTAATAAGTCGACAGGTGGCGAAATAGAAATCTTTTGTTTGGAACCCGATGACAAATATGCAGATATTACTACTGCAATGCTACAAAAAGGAAAGGTATTATGGAAATGCCTAGTAGGCGGTGCTAAGAAATGGAAAGAGATTGCTTTAACAAAAAAAATTGTTGATTCGGGAAAAGACATAACACTATCAGTACAAAAAGTAGAACGCCGAAATGATTATTTCTTACTCGAATTTTCATGGAACGATGCGTCACTAACGTTCGTTGAAATTTTACATTTGGCAGGATTAATTCCTCTTCCTCCCTACATGAATAGAAAGGCTGAAGAAAGAGATAAAGTCACCTATCAAACAATCTACGCTCAACATGATGGCAGTGTGGCTGCACCTACCGCAGGACTTCATTTTACAAATGAGCTCTTTAATAGTCTTTCTGAAAAAGGTATAAAAAAAGAATTTGTAACCCTACATGTAGGGGCAGGGACATTTAAACCTGTTAAAGCGGCTACGATGGAGGAACATGAGATGCATGCAGAATTCATCGATGTGTCACTTAGTTTTATAGAGACTATCCTAACTTCGAACGATACAATTATTCCTGTTGGTACAACTTCACTAAGAACCTTAGAAAGTATTTATTGGCTCGGTGTTAAGATTAATAGTAACCTTGATTTTTTAGTAGAGGAAGGTTTGGGACAATGGGATGCATATAATTTACCTCAAAATATTTCGAAAGCAGTAGCTTTGACCGCTTTAATCAGTTGGATGCAAGATCAAGGTCTGAAACAATTGATTACAAAGACACAGTTATTAATTGCTCCGAACTATCAATTGAGAATAGCAAAGGCATTAATTACAAATTTTCATCAACCACAGAGTACGTTGTTATTGTTAGTGGCTGCAATTATAGGAAATGATTGGAGAAAGATGTATGAATATGCGCTCCACAATGACTTCAGATTCCTAAGCTATGGTGATGGATGTCTTTTAATTGATAATTGTTAATTGAAAATGATACCTAATAAGAAGTGTTCGTACTTCAAAAAACTCATATTTCATAACTTATAACTCTTTTAAGTATGGCCATCGTATTATTTGATAACAGAAATAGAAAGTCATTTTTCCCTCTGACTGCTACACGTGCAATTGCAGGTCTTCGGATGGGAATATTTACCATCAAGGAAAGATGGGAAAAGATAACAGGAGAAGACGTCTTTGTACATACCGTTGAATACCTAAAACAACTGTATGAAAATATTCCTGAAGGAGAACATATTTGGATTGATAGCACGGTGATTGTTTCAGATGAATTACTGTTGGCAATCAACGAATTGAAACTAAACGAGGCATTGATGGATAAACAGGGACTCATTGCAGGAAAAACCAATCAATCACCTATTTTCTTTGATTCTCTTAATAATCTAAATGGGTTTGAGTCCCTAAAAGGGATTGAAGTTAAGCGACTAGAGGTTCCACAACAGATATTTCAATGGAACAATCAATTTCTCAAAAGTGATTTTAAACTTATTACAGCAAATCGTGTTTCCGAGCCAATCTCCCTGACTAATATTCTGATTAATCCTTCTGACATCTTTATTGAGGAAGGGGTAACGATGGAATATTGTACGTTAAATGCGACTGCTGGCCCTATATATATTGGTAAATATGCTACATTAATGGAAGGCTGTTTTATTCGAGGTCCATTTTCGTTAGGAAATAATTCATTGATAAAGATGGGGGGCAAAATGTATGGTGCCACTACAATTGGACCAAATTGTGTAGTAGGAGGAGAAATAAAGAACATCGTAATGCTTGGAAATAGCAATAAAGCACATGACGGTTATTTAGGCGACAGTCTGATTGGAGAGTGGTGCAACTTTGGTGCGGGCACAAGCAATAGCAATGTGAAGAATACAGGTGGTGATGTACATCTTTGGAACTATGCCTTTAATGGATACATCTCTGCAGGACAAAAATGTGGCCTAATTATGGGCGATTATAGTAGAGTAGCAATCAATAGCTGTATTAATACAGGGTCTGTGATTGGGGTTTGTGCCAATGTTTTTGGTGCAGGATTACTTCCGAAAGTGATTAGCGACTTTAGTTGGGGGCTTAATGAGCGTTATATTTTCGAAAAAGCACTTTCTGATATCAATAATTGGACTAAAATGAAGCATCATGACTTAAGTCAGGAAGAAATTGATGTGCTTAGGGCTATATTTGGCGGCGTCGGTAATTGATTATGGAGAATGATGTTTGGATTAAGTTTAGTGGTTTTAGTTTTTCAAGTTTATAAAACAGAATTATGATAGTTGAAAGAACAGCAAATGAGGTTATAATAAGACTTCCTGCATCTGTAGACACAGATGAATTACAAGGTCTGATAGATTATGCAAGATATAGGGAATTGGTTTCTGGGTTTACTGTCTCACAAGCTATCGTAAATCAGATTTCTGATGAAATAAATAAAACTTGGTGGAATGAAAATAGGGAATCCCTTACGAAATGAAAATAGTTGTTGATACAAATATTCTTTTTAGTGGGATGCTAAATTCTACAAGCAAAATTGGTCAGATATTATTAGGTTCGAAAGGAGTGTTTGAGTTTTATTCTTGCAACTTTTTATTCATAGAATTAATGAAACATAAAAATAAGCTACTTTCTTTGACTAAACTTTCAGAAGTTGATTTGGTTGAATTGCAGAATAAGCTATCTCAGAATATCACATTTATAAATGAGCTTTTGATTCCAAAAGAGATATATAAGTCTTCGGAACTTTTACTTGAAGGAATTGATACAAAAGATACACCGTACGTCGCTCTAGCAACACATATAAAAGCACTTCTTTGGACTGGAGACATGAAATTGATTAGCGGACTCAAAAGAAAGACATATAATAATGTAATTTCTACATTTGAACTTATATTATTATCAAGTGGAATACCAAAAGAATAGGTCAATTATTAATTTTGAAACTTAATTTTATAACAATATAAATATATAACATGCGTAGAAAAGTAATCGCTGCCAATTGGAAAATGAATGGCACTTTAGAACAAGCAAACAGTCTTTTAGATGCTTTTGCAGCTGCCCCCCTTACAGTAAATGAAAATAAGATAGCTGTATTTGCAGTGCCTGCACCCTATTTGATATTAGCAAAAGAAAAATTAAGTGGTCATCCTTATTTATTTGTAGCAGCACAAAACTGCTATAGCAAAAAATCTGGGGCATTTACAGGTGAATTATCTGTAGAAATTTTGAAATCAATCGGTATTGAATATGTAGTACTTGGACACTCTGAACGTAGAGAGTATTTCGCAGAAAGCAATGCCTTCCTTGCCGACAAGGTAAATATTTGTTTAGAATATGGTATTACTCCAATCTTTTGTTGTGGAGAACCATTAGAAATTAGAGAAGCAGATACTCAAAATGCATTTGTTGCTAAACAATTGGAAGAGAGTCTTTTTCATTTGTCGGCCGAAGCAATCGCAAAATTAGTTATTGCTTATGAACCAATTTGGGCAATCGGTACTGGAAAGACAGCAAGCAATGCACAAGCACAAGAAATGCATGCTTCAATTCGTTCGGTATTTGCAGCTAAGTATGGTACAGAAGTAGCAAATGGTATTTCTATTCTTTATGGTGGAAGTGTTAAGGCGAGCAATGCAAGTGAGATTTTCGCTGAAGCTGATGTTGATGGTGGTCTTGTAGGAGGTGCATCATTGATAGCTGATGAATTTATTAAAATTATTAACGCTTAAGCTGAAGATAATAGATATGAGTGGTGAGTCCCATCACTCATGTCTATTCTTACAATGGGTCATCTATTATTTGTAGTTGCTGATATTTATTTTTTCAGTACAAAAATCATATTCCTCAGTGTCATTGCTACAGACAATTACTAACTTTTCTGAACAATATTCCTTCATCAATTGATGATACAATGAATAACCAACTGCATCGAGATTCGTACAAGGTTCATCAAGAAGTAAAGTCGGGGTATTTGAAAAGATGGCTTGTGCTAGTTTCACTCGCTGTTTCATTCCACTACTATAATATCGTATTTGCTTATCCGCTGCATTTTTAAGCCCTATAATGTCTAGTATTTTAAGCGTATCAATCCCTGTCAAAAATGGCTTGAAAGAAGCATGAAAATTAAGAAATTCTTTTGCAGTCATTTCTTCCACTACTTCTAAATAGGGTGCTGCAATAGAGAGGTGTTGAAATATTAAGCCACTATCAATTATTTCACTATTGTTATCACTTCCAATTCTAGCTTCTACTTTTCCTTCGCTAGGATTAATAGCCCCAGCAATCGTTTGTAATAAAGTACTCTTCCCACTACCATTTGGACCCGTAATTGCATAGGATACTCCCGACTGAAAAGTATAGTCACATTTACGAAATATCCATTCTTTATTAAAGCGTTTACCAATATTTTGAAGAGAAATTACCATTATTAACTACTCAATTAGTCGTGTAGTATCTACATTTCCAGTAAATACAGATGTTATTTTACGGGCTGCATATATATTTCTATTAAAGCGATTGCCCAATATTATCAAAGTAGCACTGTCCTTTAATAAGCGGGTAAAAACAGTATTGTTTCCATGCCACCATCCGTTGTGATAAACTATAGTATTGTTTGGTTCAATTAATAATCTCCACCCAAGTCCATAATTGTGCGAGCCTCTTTTCTCATTGCTATATCCCGTAAATGCTTTTTCAAGTGTAAGCTTACTCACAAAACTTCCTTCATACAATGCTTTATCCCATTGCAGCATATCCCTTACTGTACTATAAACACTCTTATCACCATATACACAATCAAACTTTTCAATTCTTACGGGATTCCTACCCATGTATGAAGGAGTATAATTTGGAATATCATTCTTTGTAAATACAAAACTATTAGTCATTCCCAAAGGTGTAAAGAGACTATCTTTTAGATATGTTGGGAAAATAATACCACTTACTTTTTCTGCTACTAATGCAAGTATGACATAGTTAGTATTACAATATTTAAAAAACCTATCAGGATTTGCTTCGATAGCAGGTTTATGTGCAATCATCCATTGTAATACATCTTCATTATTAGCAATTCCCTCAAATCCAGGTGATCTCTTTTTAAAAATTCGTTTTACAATTACCATTCTCCCACGCTTATTTCTTTTCCTAATAACTTCAACACCACCTTCTCCTTCCATAAAGTAGATATAATTAGGAAGTCCACTTCTGTGTGTCAAGAGATTTTTTAGTGATATATTGTCGTAAGGAAATGTGGGTAAGTACTTTTGAACATTGTCTTCAATGCTTAATTTCCCTTGTTCCATCAATCTCAAGATAACCATTGCAGTAAATGTTTTTGAGATAGATGCCAAATGGAAAGGAGTATTTTGCGTAATCGGCTCAAGAGTACTGAAATTGGCAAAACCATGGTAATCTTCAAAAACAACATTACCATTCTTAGCCGCTAAAATTGCACCATTAAAGCCCTTGTTAAGTAAGATGTTCTTATAAATAGGTAAAATAGCATTGTTGTAATACTCTTTTTCTTTTTGTGATATTACTGCAAAATGTGAAGTAGTATCTATACCTATATGTTTTGCAACAGGAGGGTTCTTTGGTGTCGAACTACATGCCAATAAAATATATGTGAGTATAGGGAATATCATTTTGCGAAACATTAAGTGAAAATTGTTGGTAAAGTGACAAATATAGGGGGTGGACTATAGCTTACCAAACGAAAAATGAAAGAAATTAACACGAATCCTTTTTATTAGTTATTACTCATTATCTTTTAACACATGAGACACAAGTAAAAAATGAGCAACCCGCACCTTAGTACTTATTCCTTAAAATTAAACCATACGATTTCTGTTTACTTCCTTATAAAGCCCACCTTTGAATTGCCATTTGTATCGCTAATGCAAATACACATCCACTTATAAACAAAATATATTCTCTCCTGTTTATTTTCAACAATCCCACAACTAAATATGAAAGTAATAAGATGCCCGAAACAATCAATAGTTGTCCAATTTCGAGTCCAATATTGAAAGAAAACAATTGAAAAATAATATTTTGATCTTTACCTAGCAGGCTTTTTAAATAGTTACTGAAACCTAAGCCGTGAACTAAGCCAAAAATTAGTGCAAAGAAATAAATCAAAGGATACTTGCTTGTGAACACGAAGTTCTTAACAAATAAATTACTGATAACTGTGATTATAATTGTTATTGGGATTAGGAATTCAACCCACTTTGTTGAAATGTATAATAAATTAAATACGCTTAATGCCAATGTAATAGAATGTCCAATTGTAAAGGCTGTTATCAATACTAATATTTTTTTCCAATCTATAAATTGATATCGAATAGTTAGTGCCATGATAAAAAGCAAATGATCCGTACCTTGTATATCTGCAATATGTTGTCGGCCAAGTGTAAAGTATAATTCAAAAACATTCATATAAATGGGAACAAATTGTTTTGTCTAAATATAAAGTGCATTTTTGCCTACAAAAAAAGGACTCAATGGTAAATATAGTAGTCAGTTGGTTTATTTGTACTTTATTGGGAATAACATTTCCAGATACTCACCCAATATCAAGTAATTCAATCAACAAAATGCATCCATTTTATGTATCAGTGATACAAATAGATCACAATGCAAAGATGAAAACAGGAGAAGTGAGTATTAGAGTATTTACTGAAGATTTAGAATCTGCTCTTAGAAATTCGGGAAATACAAGAGTGAATCTTACAAATGCTGCTGAAAAGGAAAAAAATAATAAGCTTATTTCCGACTATGTTTTGAACAATTTACAATTGACAATTGATGGCAAAAAAGTTACTTTTCATTATGTAGGCTATGAACAACAACTTGAAAGTGTTTGGAGTTACTTTGAAATAAATAATCTTATTACAATGAAAAACGTATCAATTTCATGTAGTTTGTTGTACAATTATCAGGATAAGCAAATAAATATCTTCCATGTCAAAGCAAACGGAATGGAAAAAAGCACTAAACTAAATTTCCCCGAAACACAGGCGAATATTAATTTTTAGATAAGTAGTTAAAAGTAGTAAGTACAGAAAAACCTTGTAGGTATCCCTTATAAGGTTTTACTCAGAACAAAGAAAGTATAAACTAAAACAGAAATTAACTCGGCAGTTTGACAAATCTTATTTCCAAAGCTAAAAACTCTCTAAAAGATTCATTTTATTTCATTCCACCTTCGGCAAATAAGGTATCTTGTTTGTTGTGCACACCAAAAGATTCGTAAAATTGACATTCCTGAGAGTTGTGCAGATAAGATAGTGTGCTGTGCAAGGTAACAAGTAAGCTGAGCAATAAAGAAGTGAACCAAAATTGACCTCCTGTTTACTTAGGAAGAGCACCTACTTCTCTGTGCAACCTCCCAGTTGTGGAAATTAACAAAGAAGATTTCAAAATCAGGACAACTCTTTCTAAAAAATAGTAAGCTGCCTCAAAAAAATAGACCATATATCAATTATAAAGTCTATCAATCTATCATCAATCCAACAGCTATTTCGTATCTCAGTTCACCAACTAAATACAAATCATCTATTGCCCAACACGCTTAAACTTCATTTCACAATATAACCGCAGTACCACTAACTACTTTGCTGCTTCAATATCCCCCCAATTTTCTCCTCTTTTAATTCTAAATATCTGTGTCTCTGAAATTTTGAACTGCTTCACCAACGTTTTCAACGGCTTGCCCTCATTAAGTAGTTTCTTTAATAACATTACTTTAGTTACAGTCAATTTGGTTGCTTTCGACGATTCTTTGCGCCTTGTTAGTCTACCAGCCTTTTCTTTTAAAACATAAGGACTCTTTTGCTGATGTTCGTAATTTTCCTTGAGAGTCATCCACTTTAAGTTTGTAAATAGGTTATTCTGTTTCTCAAAGTCAATATGAGCAACTACTGAATGTTCATCCGAAGTTTTGTGCAAGAAATAGGTTGCTACTAATCGATGAATCAAAGCAGAATAATTAATTATTCTGCTCTTCAAATCATCTTCTAATCGTTTAGTAATACTCTTTCTCAAACTATTATACAATTCTGTCAAATTTGCAATCTTCTCAGCTTCTCCACTGTTGCTTTTTAAAGCCTTTAATTGTTCTTCTAATATTGCAGCTTGTTGATGTAAATAGTCAAACTCTTTTTGAGACTTTGCATCTCTTGGTCGATACAACTTTAGTCGTAAAATATAATAGCCATTGATTACACTTGGTTTTAAAATATTTCCTTTAGAAATACGATTAAAACTCCTTACTCTCCCATAGTTTGATATTTCTACGTATCCATTATTTACATGTTCAAAATCAAAATGTATTGTTTTCCATTGTTCAGCCGAATAGTTGTTAGTCATTCTTTTCCTCAAGTTTTTTTTTTCAACATACCTCTTCAATAACTGCATCAGCTGTTATCAATTCAATTAATTCTTTAAAGAGTTTTTGAGCTTTAATTTTTATTCTTCACTCACCTTTATTTCTTTCACAAGTACCTTATCAATTCGGTGGTTATCCATATCTACAATTTCAAAGTCAAAACCTCGCCATTGAAGCGAATCCCCTGTTTTTGGTATTTCTTGTAATTCTTCTAATATAAATCCTGCTAATGTATCAAACTCTTGATCTATCTCGTCAATCCAATCCGACTTGTCAATATGCTTTAAGAAATCATAAAACGAAATCTGTGCATCAATCAAAAAGCTACCATCTGCCCTTTCAGTAATTTCGTAATTATCTTCATCCTGTTGAGGAATGTCCCCCACAATTGCCTCAAGAATATCATTTAGGGTAATCAAACCTTCAATACTTCCATATTCATTCACGATAAAGCATTGATGAATCTTTGTTTCTTTAAACTTTTCCAATACCTGATAAGCCGTATTGTTTTCAGGTACATACATAGGTTGTTTAATAATGCTTCCTAATAAAACATCGGTATCAGCGGTAAAAAGTTCTTTAATACTTACAAACCCCTTAATCTTATCTATATTTCCTTCACAAACAGGATAAACAGTATGCATTGCTTCTTTTAAGGTAATCTTTACATCTCCAACCGTCTTTGTAGCCTCAAGCCATTCAATGTCACTTCTATGTGTCATCAGACTTGTAATATTCCGATCACTCAAATGAAATACCCTTTCAATAATTTCCTGTTCTGCTTCCTCGATTGTTCCCTGTTCAGTTCCTTCACTAATAATTGCCTTAATCTCTTCTTCAGTAACAGAAGTGTCCGTTTGCTTTATACCTAAAATTCCAACCAGAAAATGTGATGATTTATTTAGTAACCAAATAAACGGAAATGTAATTGCAGCAAGCACTAACATAGGTCGGGCAACTGCTTTTGCAATAACTTCAGGATTACTCAAGCCAATTCTCTTAGGTACTAACTCGCCTAGAACCAACGAAAAATAGGTGATAACCAAAAGCATCAATCCCTTTGATATAGCATTGATATGCTGCCTAACGACTGAGAATTGTTGCAACCAATCAGAAATATGTTGCCTTATACCTTCTTCAGCATAAATACCTAGTAAAATGCTAATTAAAGTAATACCAATTTGTACAGTTGCAATAAAAGAATCGGGACGCGAAGCTAGAACCAAAGCCCTCTTCGCTTTTTTGTCTCCCTTGTTAGCCTGGGCTTCTAGTCTTGCTTTTCTAGCAGAAACAAGTGATATTTCAGCCATAGCAAAAAGCCCATTCAATAAAATTAGACCTAAGATTACAAGAAATTCTATCATTAAAAAATGTCTAAATGATGTGTAACTTTATCTGCTGATAAGAAAGATTGATATAATTTATATCATCTTTATGAGGAAATACAGTAATTTAAAATTACTGCCACAGTTACATCTTCTGCAATAATAGTAATATTTGAATACTTTGATAAACAATATGATCATTTTAAAGAAGAAAAGGGGAAAAATAGCTTTAAAATGTAAAAAATAGGACTTGTTAATAGGTAAATCCTCCATATTTAGAGACACTAAGTGCTCATTTGCTAGATTCACTCATTTTTACCCCCTTCAAAATTCCCTTGATTAAAATAAACTATTCGGTTTATTTTTTGTTGGTGTGATAGAAAATTTCATTCATTCAAAACTTAGAGCTTAATTAAGAAGTATGGCATTAAAAATTTATACTAAAACCGGTGACTTAGGTAAAACATCTTTAATCGGTGGCACTAAAGTGCCTAAAAGCCATATTCGTATTGATAGCTATGGAACTGTGGATGAATTGAACTCTTATATCGGTTTATTAAGCGACTATTTCAATGAGCCGAATACCCGTAATATTTTAAAAGAAATTCAAGACAGACTATTCACAGTAGGCTCTTCACTTGCTTGTGACCCCGAAATGGAACCTTCAATGAAAATTCCTGATTTAAAAGAAGGGGATATCAATTTTCTTGAGCAAGAAATTGATAAAATGAATGAAGTATTGCCTAAAATGAATAATTTCATTTTGCCAGGAGGGCATCATGCTGTATCAACAGCACATGTTGCAAGATGTGTTTGTAGAAGGGCAGAAAGATGTTCTGTAAACATGCAGGAACATGAACTTTTTGTCGACCCTCTTGTAATAAAATATCTCAATCGACTAAGTGACTACTTATTTGTTTTATCAAGATATATATCTCACAGCCTAAAAGTAGAAGAAGTAAAATGGAATCCTAGGATTTCCTCCAATTAAACCCAGATTACGCAATAGACTCGTTATGAAATTCACAAATACAAAAAGACATTTTTTTTGCAGATTTTCTGATTGAAGACACAATAAATTACGTTGAAGTCAAACAAAGCAAGTAAAAGTTTGTGTTTGACGTAGTTGTAAATTGTAGTAGAGTCCTATTGCGTAATCTAGGTTAAAATAATAAAGATGTTTTTTCAATATGTAAGTTACTAGATTCAAGTTGCAAGTTAATCCCAACATTTCAAAGCCTGTAACCTTCAACCAGAAACCCAAATCAACCTATAGCTTGTTGTATTTTAATAATGCCTCTAGATAATAATAGTCCGCATAAACTAATGGCTTATCTATTTCCTGATTATGTGGCAAACTACCTGTAGCATGTTTCAAAATAAAGTTATTATTACTTCCCAAATCAGCAGTGTATTGTGGTGATGATATAGATTTTATCATTTGAATAGCGGCTTTCTTGTATGCGTCCCCTTTCTTTCCAGAATACTTACTTAAATCAAACAAAGCAGAGGCAACAATTGCAGCAGCAGATACATCGCGAGGACTTTCCTTATATTTCACTGCATCATAATTAAACTGAGGAGTATACCCAATTTCGTTGGCATTGAAGTCCCAATATGGAATCTTATCTTTTGGTAACCTTGTATTATTTAAATAAAAGTCAGCCAAATGTTGAGCAGTTTCTAAAAATTGCCTATCACCAGTCTCCCTATATACTGCCGTGTAGCCGTAAATAGCCCATGCCTGTCCTCTTGCCCAAGTTGAATTATTGGCATATCCTTGGCAAGTTTCCTGATGCAAAACCTTGCCATTTTTTGCATCATAATCCACAACATGATAAGTACTATAGTCTGGACGGATATGATTTTTCATTGTAGTCAAAGCATGAGTAACTGCAATATGTTTAAATGTAGTATCTCCTGTGACTTTTGATGCAAAAAACAACAAATCCAGATTCATCATATTATCAATGATAACCGGATAACGCCACATAGTTTTTCCATCCCATGACAACCGTTGATTCCAACTCTTTATACATCCCGTTGCAGGGTTAAATCGTTTACATAATGATTTAGCCCCCTGTACTAAAACATCTTTATATTTTTCATTATGGGTTAGCCGATATCCATTTCCATAACTGCAATAAAGCATGAAGCCAATATCGTGATGACCAGAAAAATATTGCAATGAATCAAGCACTTCCGTATATCTAACCGCTTCTGCTTTTAAGGTTTCATCCTTAGTAGCTTCATAAGTGTACCATAAACTACCTGCAAAGAATCCGCTTGTCCAATCATAGATATCGGGGGAGAATGCCAAAGTGCCATCAGGTCTTGTGGTACGAGGAGGCTTTGCAGGGTTCTTTGTTACCAATAACATATTCTTACAATGCTGCTGTGCATTAGTAATTGCAGTTTTAGTCAATTGTGCATTTGACCTAGATAATAATAACATTAAAAGCAAACACGCGGCTCCTTTACTTGAAGTTTGAATCACATTCATAACGATATCCTTTCTTTTTGATATAACCTTTAAAACAGTTGGTGCAGTAACTGTTGTATTTGATTTTACAGTCTTTTTATCACTGCCAACACATAAATCTTTTAAAAAGCGTAGAAATTTAGCCATAGCAATCTTTTATATTTTTATACTATTTAACGTTGATATTGATTGATTTTGTAGCAATCGTACTACTATTTGCATTAGCGTTAGTTACATCAAATACTACCGTGTAATTACCTGGCTTATTATAAATATGGTAAAAGCTTTTTAAAACAGGGTCAGTCATCTTTTTAATGGGTACTCCAACATCTGGAATCACTTTACTTAGGTTAACAGGTTGTGATACAAACCATGCCTCATTTGAAAGTGCGGTTTTAGTTCCACCATTAAATGTTAATGCAGTTGTTGATTGAATCCAATTTACATAAGGAGTCAAAAAACTTGCACTCAGCCAAAGACTATTTGCTATGTCCAAAACAGTGAAATTTGAACCATCAGGCAAATAATTTGCTAATTTTAAATTTGTAATATTCCAAGTTCTTTGTGCATTAATTCCATCCTGCTGATCTGCATATTTGAATGCAACGTATGCAGGGCTAGTGGAATTTTTGAAATCACTTAAATCAATATTTCCAGAAGGTGTCAAAGTGGACGTACTATCTAATTTCGCCCTACTAGTAATATCAATCCAAGTCGCATTTCTAACTTCGGTAGTATCATATAAACTGCCATTAAAATCTGTAGAAACCAATAGATGTAAAGTATTCTTATGATTGCCAAATTTTTCTTGACTCAAAAAACTAAGTAAAGGAGTCCCGGTGCCACTATCCCTATTTCTATACTCATAGTTATGGCCATTTTCTCCAGAATAGAATAGGATATAATCGGGATTCCCACTAAAAGAAAAATTAACGGTGTCTCCTGCATTAAAATTAACAGAATCAGTTGTCACATTAAATGAGACAGGACTGACATCTTTCTTTGTACAGGAAACATGCACTAATAATAAAACCCAAATAATTAAACTATTTCTCATATTAAATTGATAATTATTAATTGAAAATTGACAATTCAAATTCATCCTTCATATTTCTTATATCATCATTATGAATGATCAATTAATTCTACCACCCAGCATTTTGTTTACCAATACCAGGATTTAATGACAATTCACCAATAGGTATTGGAAATAAAATATTTTTTTGTTGAATATTGTTTGCCGCAGTAGCCGCCATCACCGAAGCTCCTGCAGGCATCTGTTGAGCCATTGTCTTCATGGTGGAAATATATTTTCCCCAACGAATCAAATCATTTCTACGTAACGCCTCAAAGCATAACTCTCGGTACCGTTCATCTTGTACAGCTAGCCGAAATTCTTGATCAGACAACCCTGTTGCAATATCGCACTTAACATTCGGAGTATTTAAAGGATACTTGTACGCACGTCTTCTAACCTGATTGATTGCCCAATAAGCAGAATCGGTAGGAGCGCCATTCACCTCATTTGCTGCTTCTGCATACATTAACAATACATCGGCATAACGAAGCAAAGGGTAGTTTATAGAAGTATTATTCTTTTGTTTATTGTTTCCTAACTCATATTCCCTTCTCCATTTTCCATTATACCTTGTATAAATTGCAGTTGCAGAAAAAGGTACTTTTGTCGTTACTCCATTTGTAGTAGATAGACTAAATGGTGCTATACACCAATCTCTTCTGAATGAATCAGCAGCTGCAAATGAAGTATACAATTTAGATTGAGCGGCAATGAAGCCATAAGAATAACCATATACAAGATCATTACATTTGATACCACTATTGTTGCCAACCCTTCCGTTCTGAGGATAAGGGTTACCGTTTCCAGTTCCATAAAACATCACTTCCCACATGCTTTCTTTAATATCATATAAATTCTGACAATGATTTATAAAAACTTGACTGTAGCTTGGATTTAATGAATGAATTCCAGAATTAATGACCTTCCTTGACCAATAGAGGGACTGTGCAAACCATGTAGCACGGTCATCAATGGTAGAAAATCCTGCCGTGAATAATCCTGCCCTATGTAAACATACCCGCGCCAATATCCCTTCCACCGTAGTTTTTGAAACCCTCCCACCAAAACCATAGGATGTAGCGGGAAGTACTAAAGAATCGGCCGTAGTCATATCTCTGACAATTTGATCATATACAATTTTTGCATCAGTTCGGGGGCAAGAGATACTATCGGGAGATATAGAAGAACGTAACTTTAGTGGTACATCACCCCAATTTGAAACTAGCAAGAAATAATAATAGGCTCTTAAAAACAATGCTTGCCCTTGAATAGTAGCCCTGCTAGTGGAATCCATAACAGGTTTATTAATATTCTCCAAAACAAGGTTTGCCCTATTTATTCCGATATACAAATCCGCCCAAGTATTTGCGATTGATGATTCTGAAGAGGTAAAATTCATCAATTGAACACCACTAATTGTGGTAGAAACGGTATAATAAGATTCGTCTGTAGCTACACTTAAAGCATCCCAAATGTTGTCCCCATATACATTGGCGGAAGCTAGAATGCCATAAACCCCAGTCAACGCATTATTCAATTGAGTAGCATTAGCATAAAAATTACTTTCAGCAGTCACATTTTGAGGTTGAGTATCCAAAAATTTGTTACAGCTTACTAATTGCAAAATCAATGCAATCATAGATAAGCTGCCAATCCATTTTCTATATTTATTATTAAATCCAATATTTCTCTTCATTTTATTTTCTATTTCGGGTTATCAATTATTAATTAAAAATTAATATTTACGCCAATCGTTGTTGTTCTTGCTCTTGGATAGGATGAGTAATCAGCGCCAGGAGTAAGTGTAGATTGGTAACTTGATACTTCAGGATCCATACCCGAATATTTTGTCCAAGTATATAAATTCTGTCCTGATACATAAACTCGCATACTTTTAATTCCTGCTTTTTTCAATTTATTAGTAGGAAGATTATAGCCAAATTGTACTGTTTTCAATCGAATGTATGATCCATCTTCAATAATTCTAGAAGAATAAATTCCTTTTGGACCACCTCCACCCGTACGATATTCAGTAGTATTTGTGTTATCTTTCGTCCATCTATTCTCATAACTAGCAAACTGATTCAGATTGAGTATTGCTGATTGATTACCATCAAACATTAATTTATTAATATTCACAACATCATTACCATAAGACCATTGGAAGAAAAAATTGACATCAAAGCTTTTATACTTAAAACTATTAGTAAGCCCGCCAATATGTTTGGGATAAGGATTACCAATTATAGTTACATCATTAGCATCAACAACCCCATCACGATTGATGTCCCTGTATTTTATATCCCCTGGTTTAATCACGCCTCTTAAATTTCCATTATTTGGCACATTATCTTTCAAAATATATTTGGAACCAACTTGATTAAAGTCCACATACTGATAAACCCCATCCCATTTATAACCAATTATCTGAGCAATCGGTTGACTAATCCTTGCCATATACAGAGGTGATGAATAACCTGTTGCATCAAGACCTATAGCAGAAAGTAACGTTTCCTGATTTTGAGTCAAGGCAATAACCTTACTTCTATTAAATGTAATATTAAAAGAAGACAACCAACTAAAGTTGCTTGTCTTGATATTAACCGTATTGATACTAAACTCAAAACCAGAATTTCTAACCTGCCCTATATTCTTATAATCAGTCGAAAAACCCATTGATGCTGGCAATGGAGCATTCAATAATAAGTTCTTCGTGTCTTTATTATAATAATCCATGGTGATATCTATTCTTTGATTGAAAATTGATACATCTAATCCGATATCAGATTGAATTGTTGTTTCCCATTTCAAATTGGGATTACCCAATGCATTTGGTATTGCTCCTCTATTAGGAGAATTATTAAACTGATAAGTAGCAGAAATAGGCGATGATATAGTGTATTGATAGGCAAAATCTCCAACTCTGTTATTTCCTGTTACTCCATAACTCGTCCTTAACTTAGCATCGGACAGCCATGTCAATTTTTTCGAAAAACCTTCTGAACTTATCTTCCAAGCAAAAGCTGCAGATGGAAAATAACTCCACCTATTATTTGCTGCAAACTTCGAAGAACCATCAGACCGAAAAGATACCGTAAAAAGATACTTACTTAAAAGGGTATAATTTATTCTGCTTAAAAAAGAGGCAAGTGCATTACTCGAATTGTTTGAGGCAACCGATTGAGGAATACCCTCCCCTAAATCACTGAGTCCTAATTGATCATTAGGGACTTGAATTGCAGAATATCCATAACTATCAAATTTTGCTCCTTGAAAAGTAGCTCCTCCCAAAATATTAATTTGGTTATTTTTATTAATTTGTTTTGTATAAGTCAACGTATTTTCATTAACCCAAGTATTTGTATTCGCATAACTGACAGACCCATTTGGTCCATTCGCTCCTACAGGGCTCGATGGATTTCCTTGAACTGTATTAAGACTATAAAAAGCATCACTTCTTAATTGTGTTCTACTAATCCCTCCTGTCATTCTCAATCTCAATCCTGGCAATAGTAAATAATCAAGGTACATATTTGCAACTATTGCATTCGTTGTTTTTCTGTTTAAAATGTTATTAAAATTAATGATTGGATTCCCCCTATAATCATTAGTCAAATTTGCAAAAAAGCTAGTATCAAAAAGGCTACCAATTAGTTTGTCGTTAGTACTATCTGCGGATATTGGCCTAAATCCCCACACACTGTACATTAAGCCCCTTGTAACTCCATTAAATGCTGTCGTTGTAGTGGTGGAACCTCCATTTTGAATGAGGTTACTATAATTTACATTGACGCCAACCTTAATTTTATTATTAATTGTTTGATCCAATACGACTCTTCCTTGATAGCGTTTATAATCAGAGTTAGTGATTGTTCCTTGTTGATTTAAAATAGATCCAGAAATCACGTATTTTGTATTAACAGTTCCCCCTGTTAATGATAAATTACAATCAGTCATAGGTGCAGTCCTGAATAAAAGCCCTTGCCAATCAACACCTTTTGCATTTCTATACGATTCTAAGTTTCTCCCATTACTAAAGAAAGTGGATTTAGTCCTTGTAGAATCTAATTCAAATTGGTATTTGATAAAATTATAAGGATCCATCAAGTCCATTTTTCTTATGTTTTGTTGAACTCCATAATAAGTATCAAAAGTTAGTGTTGGAGCACCTAATTTCCCTTTTTTAGTAGTAATGATGATCACTCCATTTGCACCTCTAGCGCCATAAATTGCAGTAGCCGAAGCATCCTTCAGAACCTCCATTGATTCTATTTCTGAAGGATTGAGGATGTTATTATTGGGATTCTCCATTGGAAACCCATCTATAATGTACAAAGGAGAGTTATCTTGTGTTAATGAATTATTGCCCCTAATGGAAATACTGACACTTGCACCCGGTTGACCATCAGTGGAAGATACTTGTACACCTGCAACACGGCCTGCCAAAGCCTCGTCAAAGGACTTTACAGGCGCCTTCTCCATATCTGATAAATTTACTTTTGAGACAGATCCTGTAAGGTCTTTTTTCTTGACAGTTCCATAACCAATTACCACTACTTCATTCAAATTCCCTGCTACTTCAAGCATAGAAATATTGACTATACTCGATGCATCCACCTTTCTTTCAATAGTGGCAAAACCAATATGCTTAAATCTTAGGATGGTATTATTATCAGGAATTTTAATAGTATATACCCCTTTTGCATCACTTACAGCTGTTGCTTTACTATTTTTGTCTGAAACAGTCACGCCTTCTACGGGATTACCAACACTGTCCTTTATTGTTCCCGTTATAGCAGTAAAGGACACTTCTTTTTTTTCTGTTGAAGATGGATTTGCCTCACTTAAATTCCCCTTTTTAATTTGCTCTATATATAACAATATCTTATTGTCACTAAGTGATTTATTGCTAATTCCGTAAGTTGACAATAGTTCTGAAAAGAAATTTTTAAGTGTTTTGTTTGTTAAATGAAAGGTTACCTTTTTACTGTCATCTATTGTGTTTGGACTGTAAACAAAGTGTACACTTGTTTGCTTTTGAACTAATTCTAAAACCTTTCTCATTTCAGTTTCATTAACAGAAATGTTTACTTTCCTATCAAGCACATTTTGAGCATTAATATCTCTTGGCAATAAAAAGAATGAAATTGAGGCAATAATTAATAATCGTATAATTCTGTAATTCATCGAAATTCGCATTATTGGCAACTTGTGTTACCTATTAGATATAATATTTTAAAATAAACGCATTTGAATAAAAACTATCAAAAAAAATTTTCATATAAGCACCCATCATATTAAAAAGTATGGCTACAATCTAATGATGAAATTATCAAAGGGTTTATTCAACTCAGTATGAAAATCAATCTCCAACCTTAGATACAGCCCTTTCCCTTAATTAATACTTTTGTACCTGAAACTTCATATGTGGCATTGATGGCAGTACAGATGATATCTAATTTTTCGAATAGATTTTCGCTATTTAGTTCACCCGAGAAAATGCACTTGTTAAAGTTATCATTTTCCATAACAATCTCCACCCCATAAACCTGCTGGATCTTACTGAGAACATCCGGCAGGTTTGCCCTATCAAATTCAAAAGTCTTTTCTTTTTCTTTGACATTAGGCAATGGGAGTGGAACAGGGATTAGGGTTGTTTGAAAATCGTTCTTTTTATTTGAATAAATTGCTTCTTGATTTGCAGTAACTATAACACCATTTGAAGTGAGAACTTTTTCGTTGAACGTACTTTGGCTAGCAGAATTCTTTTCAAATACTTGAACTCTACCTGTATGAACAGAAACAGAGACCTCCTTTGTATTCGGATTCGTCAGAATTGTGAAACTTGTTCCTAATACTTTAGTTACAATATTATTTGCAAAAACAAAAAAGGGTTTTTCCGGGTTCTTTGCTACTTGAAAGAATGCATTTCCTTTTAATGCTACCTCTCTTTTACCATTTACAAAGTGAGTTGGATAATAAAATATAGAATGTGGATTTAAGGTAACAGTAGTACCATCTTCTAGCCTAATTAATTTATTTACGGAACTGTTATTTTCTTCAACAATAACACTTTTTCCGTAGGCAATTAAGTTGTCATCATGGTTATTTACGTTACTCATTTTTAAAAAAAAGTACCCGCCTACAAATAAAATAAGTATTGCAGCAACTGCAGATGCAAATTTGAAAAACGTCCGAATTAAAGCAGGCTTTTGAATATCATTCATTTGTATTGAAGAAGTGGATGATTCTGCAATTTCTTTTTTGATAGATTCCTGTAATTTGAACCAGATTTTATCAATGTCAGGTTCTACACTTGTATCGTATTCAGACAACAACTCCCAATTTTCTCTCATCCATGCTTTAAGAGCGATGTCATTGATAGGATTTAACATCCATTCAATAACCCTGTGCCTTTCGAGACTATCGGATTGATTAGAGAAGAACTTATTTAGAATTGCTTTTTCCATATTAAAACCCTGTTTGTAAATATATTTTACGAAAATAATTAAATTACCCCCTAATGTATCTAAAAAAAATAAAACTATTTATCGTTTTATTTATGATTACATATAATGTAAAGAATGAAACAAAAAAATGATTAAAAGTGATCAAAATGGTTTTCAATTTAAACTAACATCCATGGAAAAATAATATTATTCAGCACTACATTTACAAACTTTTCAAATTTCTGTAGCCAAAAGGACTAATATTGGAATAAAAATTGAAATCTGTTGGGATATTAATGCTCAAATATTAGCTAAGAAACAATTTTAAAAAAGATGGAAAATGAATTAATAAATAAAGCAACACGTCTAAAATCAATTTGCGATATTGGCTTATTATATGCTACAAATGAATATGAGAAGGAAAGATATATAGAGTTGAGGGAGTTGTATTTTGAATTAATGAGTTCAATAAGCAATCATAACATTGAGGACCTTAAAGAAACCTTTTCTCTACAAAAAGATTATCCTACAGTAAAAACCGATATTAGGGGATTACTTCTTTCGGAGGATAAAAAGATTTTGTTGGTGCAAGAATCGGCAGACGGGAAGTGGTCATTACCGGGTGGATGGGCTGATATTGGTTACAGTGCAAAGGAGGTAATTATTAAAGAATTTAAGGAAGAAACTGGACTCACAGTGAAACCTGAGCACCTATTGGCAGTATTTGACAAAAAGTTCCATCCACATCCACCACAACCATTTTATGTGTACAAGTTTGTATTTCATTGTGTAGCAACCACATTTGAAATTAAAAAAGGATTTGATGTTTTGGATGTACAATATTTTGATATCAACAACCTTCCTCCATTATCTATTGACAGAATATTGAAGAGTCAGCTCGAACTAGTATACCATAAAGTAATTTCGGGTAATAATGAAACGTATGTAGACTAATCTCACAATTTAGACTACCAATAAATTGAAAGATAGTTTCTAAATAGCTCGACTAAGAATCTTCCTAAATCGTTGAACATCTGCTAATGGATTGATAGGCGTATTGTACAATAAGTTTGCTGTTAATTCATTGGAGAAATAAGGAACTAATGAGCAACCTTTTGTTCCCATTCCATTCAAAATCCCAATGCTACTATATATTGGGTGTAGCCCCACAAATGGACGACGTTCCAAATTTGCAGGTCTTTCAGTAGCCAAATGCCCTACAACCTTATAGGGCAATTTCACCCAATGTTGTAGTGTTTGTTCTGCTTTAATTCTGAAAATAGCTGTGGGATTCAAGTCACTAAAATTCCAATCATAAGTTGAACCAATCCACCAAAGATTTTCTTTCCATGGCACTAGACTCAAGCCATGCTTATAAATGTTATTGCGAGGCAATCCATCAATTTCAACGATTAGTGCCTCCCCTTTATTTTTTGCATAAGGCAATAACTTGAACCAAGGATTTGCTACCCCTTTTGCTCCATCACAAAAAATTACTTTCTTTGCCTTAATCCCTCTATATTCCACAGACTCCTCTCCTTCAGAATCATGATTAATTATTGTTAAATCGTCTGTAATAAATTCTTCTTCAATTAATATTTTTCTTGAAGACAATTGCTTTCTCCATTCTGTTATTAACAAGGAAACATCAATCAAATAGCAAGGATTTATTTCGCCGACACCATAATTAAAGTTAAAAAAATCTTTCAATTCACTTTCGCGTTCATTGCAACGTAAATAATTGTTTTCAACAGGAATTTTATCTTTAAAGGCTAATTGCATTTGTAGTGTGGGATGAAAATCGAGGATATTTTTCTGTGTTATTAAAGTAGCATTCAAATCAGTACCAAACTCTGTGTAGGCTTCAAAGGAGTATGGCAATAGGTTTTCGATCATCCATGTACTTACAATTCTCCTACCTGTTACAGGATTGATAACACCACTTGCAATTTTAGAAGCAACATTTGGGGATGCATCATCAATGACAACTATTTTTTTCCCTGCCTTGAATAATTTCGAGCTTAAGAAACTACCCGATAAGCCTTGACCAACTATTATATAATCTACTTCCATGATGTTTGCAAAGAAACGAAGTTGATATGAGTTGTAATTAATAATGTTTAAAATAATAGTATTAAGACAATTATTTTTGAAATTGGTCTGATTTCATTTCCCATTTGTGTCAAAACACATTAAAAAATCATTTTTTGATTCGTTGAAAGTTTAATGTTATGGGGATAAAAGGCAATGTCATCTGAGTAAATGCTAATGTCATATTGTGAAATGCGGTTGTCATGTTGTGATATCCTGAGGTCATGTTGTGAAATGCTGAGGTCATCGGGTAAAATTGCTATGTCGACCGGCGAAATGCAAGTGTCAATTAGCAATATTTTAATGTCATTGGGTTATATTGTAATGTCATTTGAGTAAATTCCATCTTAAAAGGAACTTTGATTTTTGTTTGGCAATTATTCTAATCAGTCAATCTATATATTTGCAATCCTTTTTTTCACCGAGTACACCAATAAAACAAATGGATGTGCTACAAAAAAAACAATTATGAAGGTAATCAAACAAAGTGTAGTTTTATTAGTGATGCTATCATTTGCATTGTACAGTTGCTCGTCGATGAATAAGGCACAAAAAGATGGCGCAATTGGTGCAGGTGCAGGAGCCGTTTTGGGCGGTATCATTGGAAGCTTAAGTGGTCATGTAGGACTTGGAGCAATTGCAGGAGCTGCAATTGGAGGAGGTGCTGGAGCGATAATTGGCCACAAAATGGATAAACAAGCTGCAGAAATTCAAAAATCATTACCTACAGCAAAAGTTGAGAGAGTAGGAGAAGGCATTGTTGTGGAGTTTAATTCGAAGGTTTTATTTGCTATTAACAAAGCAGACTTATCTGCTGTATCAAAGGCTAGCTTAGATAATTTAAATGAGATGTTGGTAAAATATCCTGACACAAATGTTGAAATCCAAGGTCATACAGACAATACAGGAACTCCTGAAGGAAATCTTAAATTATCACAAAAAAGAGCAGATGCTGTATTATCGTATCTTGTTTCAAAAGGGGTAGTATCTACGAGGCTAACAAGCAAGGGATATGGTTTGGACGATCCAAAATATAGCAATGATACTGAAGAAGGAAGGGCACAGAACCGTAATGTGCAATTTTTGATTTCTGCTAATGATAAGATGAAAGCAGATGCAAAAAAAGAAGCTGGTACTAAATAATGAAATTTTAAAATATAAAAAGAAAGGCTGTCACTAAAAAAGTGGCAGCCTTTCTTTTTATACACCTTTGAATCATGTAATCAACACAATATTAGTGAAGATATCACCAAAATCAATGTCTGTTTTTCTATTTTCCATTGCTAGATTAGAAAGGTCCTAATTATGCAATTCAAATTCAGTTACTTTTGCAGCCAAAATAATCGAAAATGAAGAAGACGCATATTATAATGTTGGTTTTGATAGTGATAGCAATCACAGTACTGATAAGTTTTACAGGCAATTTGACTACCTATGAAACTATTGCCTCTGCAAAACAAAAGGATGGAAAATTTGTAAATCTGATTGCTAAATTGGATAAATCCCAAGCAATGGATTATGATGCAGCAAAAGATCCTAATTATTTAGCATTTACTGCAATTGACACATTAGGAAACACTGTGAAGGTGGTGTACCATAATACGAAGCCACAGGATATGGAAAAAAGTGAGAGGATTGTATTGAAGGGTAAAATGCAAGGAGATCATTTTGAATGTAAAGACATTCTTTTGAAATGTCCTAGTAAATACAAGGATGATGCATCGGCTGCATCAAAAGCGGCACAAGTTGGTGGGGAGGCAGCTGCAAATGGTGGTTATACTAGTGCAGATAGTCTGGCAGCAAAAAACAAATAAGCTGATGTTTAGTAAGTATAAGTATTAAGTTATAAGTATTAAGTTATAAGTATTAGGTTTTGAGAGGTATTTAATTATTCTATTATTAATTATAAAGTTTACATTTTGTTAGGTGACAAGTACAAATTAATGTGTACAAGATAAAAGTCATTGAACTCATACATTAAAAGCATTACATGCATTATATAGCAGAACATTTATTTCCTGGTCAGATTGGGCATTTTTTTACTGTTCTTTCATTTGTATCATCTCTGATTGCTACTATTTCTTTCTTTTGGTCGAATCAAATAAAGGGGGACAGTTTAATTAATATTCAATTAAAACAGAGTTGGTTACGATTTGCGAGAGGTTGTTTTTTTGTAGAGACGATTTCTGTTCTGATTGTATTTTGTACACTTTATTATATCATTTCAAATCATCTTTTTGAATATAAATATGCTTGGGAACATAGTGATAAAGGCTTACAAGTTGAATACTTATTGAGTTGCTTTTGGGAAGGTCAGGAAGGAAGTTTCATGCTGTGGAGCTTTTGGAATTGCGTACTTGGATGGGTTTTAATCTGGAGGGCGAAAGAATGGGAAGCGGGTACTTTATTTGTTATCAGTTTTGCACAGTTCTGTTTAGCAAGCATGATTGTGGGATTTTATTTTTGGGGTGCTAAGTTGGGGAGTAGTCCTTTTTCGTTGTTGAGAAATGAAGGCATTTTAGATAATGCACCTATTTTTCAAGATCCTACAAATGGAGGTTTACGAAGTGACTATCTAACATTAATAAAGGACGGTCAAGGACTCAACACTTTATTACAAAACTATTGGATGGTGATACATCCGCCTATTCTTTTTTTGGGCTTTGCTAGTACCGTAGTTCCTTTTGCATTTGCCATTACTGGGTTAATTAATAAAAAACATGATTGGACAAAACAAGCGATTTCTTGGGCTGCATTTAGCGGCGGTATTCTAGGGCTAGGCATCATGATGGGAGCAGCATGGGCTTACGAAAGTTTGAGTTTTGGCGGTTATTGGGCTTGGGATCCTGTGGAAAACGCCTCACTTGTACCTTGGTTGATTATAGTAGCTGGACTTCATACAAATCTTGTTTATAAAACTACGGGTTACAGCTTACGAACTACCTATTTATTTTACATTTTAGGATATTTATTAGTTGTATACTCTACTTTCTTAACCCGAAGCGGAATTTTGGGGGACACTTCAGTACATGCCTTTACCGACTTAGGAATGAATACGCAATTGTTGGTTTTTCTCCTTGTATTTGTTATTCCTGCACTATTATTTTACGGGTTTAGATACCGATCAATCCCAACGATACAGAAAGAGGAAAGTACCTACAGCCGTGAGTTTTGGATGTTTATTGGTTCATTAGTTTTGTTTTTAGCAGCCGTTTTAATAATTGCCAAAACATCTGTGCCTGTTTATAACAAAGTATTTGGTCAGCAGATTGCTCCTTCAGAAGATCCCGAGTTTGCGTACAATCAAGTACAAGTATTTGTTTGCATAATAATTGGCTTGTTGACAGCCGTTACTCAATATTTAAAATACAAGGACACCCCGAGAGGATTATTTAGTAAAAAGATTTGGTTGCCAACAGCAATTGCCTTGACAGTTAGTGTCCTAATTAGTGTATTTGGTGCTATAAGCTATGATAAAAAGGGGGCCGGATTCTTAGGTGCTATACATGTTGCCATTTTTGGTGCTGTGTATGCAATAATTGCAAATGCTGGTTATATTTTTTCTGGACTTAATGGAAAAATAAAAGCAGCAGGGGCATCAGTGGCACATGTTGGTTTTGGATTAGTTTTAATTGGGATATTACTTTCTTCTAGCAAAAAATTGGTGCTTAGTTGGAACACTACCGGAATTGCACTTTTTCAAAAAGATAAGAGAGAAGATCCTACAGAAAACATCACTTTATTTAAAGGAATTGCAACAGACATGGGTAAGTATATGGTTACTTATGCCAAGGATACTTTTAATACTAAAGAGAGGAAGCGCTTTTTTGAAGTTAACTTTAAATCAAAAACAACTGATGAACAGTTTACTTTATTCCCCGACTTGATAAAGAATAACAAGGGAATGGAAGGATTTGCAGCGAATCCGGCGAGTAAGCACTATTGGTACAAGGATATTTTTGTGTATATATCTTCTTATAAAGAAAATAATTCGTCAGATACTTCACGATTTATCCCTAGGGAACTGAAAGTAGGCGATACCTTATTTTATAGTAGTGGATTGATGATTTTACATAAAGTAGATGTTAATCCTGCCAATCAGAAGAATAAAATACGTGATGGAGAAAATGCACTCTTTATGGATATGGAAGTCATTGCAAAAGATGGCAGAAGATATAAGGCGAATCCAGGAATAGCAGTAAAAGGTGGTTTAGAACTTCGAAACCTTCCTGACAGTGTTATTTCCCAAAATTTAATATTACAATTCAACAAAGTGATCGATCAACAAACAGGCAAGCTTGAACTAGGCGTTAAGGAGAGTGCCGCAATTACTGATTTGATTACTCTTAAAGTATATGAGTTTCCGATGATTATTGTTCTTTGGATAGGTGTTTTAGTAACTGTTTTTGGATTTTGGATGTCTGTTTTTCAAAGGTTGAGAAGAGAAGGAAAGAACTAAATCCTAATTAATAATTCACCTTACGCAACTGTTATAAAAGATAAAGAGCCTAATTTTTATTTTTCAACACAAAGACTCAAATACTCAAAGAAGCACAAAGGAAAAAGTCAAGAAACTAAAGTTTTGTATTTAAATAATATGTAGGTCAGTGTCAATATTATATCCAAAAGAGAGTTAGAAGAGGCAACCAAAAAATTGGATTATTAACGAAGTTCTCTGTATTAAATTGAAATTGTTTTTGAAATTAGTTTTAATTAATTTAAACCTTTTGACAATTCTTCACTCATTTTGTGGGCTTAATATTTCCGAAGTAGAATAAGAGGTACTGAAATAATCATCTTTTTTTTGAAAAGTTAATAAGAATCAGTATTTATTAATCTAATGATAAGTAACATTGCCGACTTTAATTATTTAAAACAAAAAGAGTTATGAAAAAAAAACATTTATTAGGTTTTACATTATGCTTGCTAACGATGACTTGCTTTTCGCAAACAAAAACAGTTAAGCTAGACTATTATTTTAATCACGAATTTAAGAAAGACAAGGCAGGACAATTTACAACAGAACGTTTTCACTATTTATGGGAAGACCAAGCAGAAAGTGGATACAGCAAATTTGGTGATGTATTTAAAAAAGAGGGTTTTGAAATAAAAGCATTGGAGGTAGCTCCTACTGAAGAAAATTTAAAGGGTACTTCAGTTTATCTTATAGTTGATCCTGACAATTTGAAGGAAACACCTACTCCTAATTACATTGAGAAAGAGCATATTAAAGCAATTAAAAAATGGGTAAAAGATGGAGGTGTTTTAGTTGTTATGATGAATGACAGTGGCAATTGCGAATTTGATCATGCTAAAGAATTAACTGCTGCTTTTGGTATTACATTGAATAGAGACAAAAAAAGCCTAGTTATTAAAGACAATTATGAAATGGCTGCTTTTTATATCCCTCAGGGAGATCCAATTTTCAAAACAGCAAAGAAGGTTTATTTGAAAGAAGTTACTTCTTTAAGTCTTACAAAAACAGCTAAACCAATCATTGTTCATCAAACTGAAAAATATACTGTGGCTGCTGCTGCTAAAGTAGGAAAAGGCACAGTAGTAGTTGTCGGAGACCCTTGGTTTTATAACGAATATCTTAATGGTCGTTTAGGCAAAGACAAAGGATGGGATAATGATAAGGCTGCTGCTGATTTTGCAAAGTGGTTGAATACAATTAGCAAATAAATTATTTGCTGATTATAAAATTCTAAGATAAACCTAAGCCCTTTTAGGAAAGTAGATAGTTTAGTGAATAAGATTAATACACTAAAAAAATCATAGCCTGTTACTAAATATTTAAAATATATAGTAACAGGCTTTTTCAATTATTTAAATGAGTAGTTTAGCATAAATTTGTTTGAATTTTTACAAAATAGTTAAACCTAGATTACGCAACAGGACACTATTACAATTCACAACTACTTCAAACACGGCTTTTACTTGATTTGTTTGACTTCAACGTAATTTATTATGTCTTCAGTCAAAAAATCTGTATAAAAACTTGTCTTTTTTGTATTTCTGAATTACATAACGTGTCTATTGGGTAATCTGGGTTAAACATTATTGCAAAAGGTACTAAATTTACAATCACATTCAAATAAGCACGAATGATTAAGACAATTTTATCAATCGAAGATGATTCTGTTACACAGATGCTTAACAGGATAGAGTTGGAAGACAGTCACTTTTGTGAACACCTTGAAGAAGCTTGGAATGGAGAAGTTGCTATTAAATATTTTGAAGATCTCAAAAAAGAAGAAGATGGATTATTACATGTCCCTGAAATAATTTTGCTTGATTTGAATATGCCTGTAATGGATGGTTGGGAGTTTTTAGAATTATTTCAAGTTAGATATCCTGAATTTGCGGAGAAAACAAAAATATTCATTCTCTCCTCAAGCATAAATCCTAGTGATCGTGAAAAAGCAAATAGTGAACAACTTGTTGCTGGCTTTTTATCAAAACCCTTAGATGAATTTGAATTGAAAATATTAAAGAATGCTTGTATTACTTTATAGGAATTAAATTTACTCAATACATTCTGCCTAATTCATACTTTTAAGGTATTTCGAAAATATTACAACATCAATTTCCTTTATTTTCTTTATTTCTTTTAGCTTTTATTTCCAAATATTGCTGTTCGTGTACTTCCCATTGATAATTTTGATATAGCCATGCCATAAAAACGGTGATACCTAAAAGAGCAATCATAAATACAGCTGTACTCATTTTAGCATTTGCTTCCATATTTGCACGCTTATACCATCCGATTACTACAATCAATATAATTGCAAAACTTATCGCTAGCCCTTTTGAGAGTCCCTTCATAAACTCTTTTAAACTTTTTTTTTGAGATTCACGATTCTGTTCCCACCACAAAATAAACTTTTCTTCTTGTTCAGTAAACATGCAGCAAAACTACTTATTTACATTCTTTCCAATTAAATTTTATTAATTTCTAATAAAAGCAAACTTTATATATAATATTCTGATATTTTCGCTCATATAATTTTAGTGGATGGAGGCTGCAAAAACTTGGCTGTTTTTTATATATTGGTTTATTTTACTAATTGGCTCGTTATTAATTTATAACGAACTTTTCGTTGTTGCCTCTGTTTTTAGGGCAATTTTAATGCCTATACTTGCACTTTATCTATATGTGAGTCTTAAGCCTACGCATTCTAGAACTTTAAAAGTATTTTTCTTTTCTGCAATTGCATTTCTTTGGATTTCAGACATTTTTAGGGCCTTTAATAATCCTATTTTAGAAGATCCTACTGCAAATGACTCTTCCCTATTAATTTCATTAGCGAGTTTTGCCGTTGCAAATCTATTTCACATCTTAGCTTATTATAAAATAAGAAAAATACAACTTAATAAAGCGGTTTATCCCTCATTAACTTTTACACTTGGAATACCATTGGTATATGTAATTTTCTACATGGCGATTAGTTTACGGACAATCGGTCATTTTAAATGGCCTTGGATATTTTTCATTTTTAGCCTAATACTTGTAGCCTCAGCGGCTTCTAACATACTTGATAGTAATAGCCGAAAGAAACTAGCAGTTAGTTATTTTTTTCCTGCAGCAATTTTATCAATAATTGCTGCGATTTTAGTAGTCTTGAATCGTTACAAACTTATGGAGCCGAGGCTTGATGCAGTATCACTCATCATTTATGGATACGCACAGATGCTAAATGCAAACGGATTTAGAAAAACTGCTAGATAGATTTAAATTAAAAGTTACAGGTTACAGGTTACAGGTTTCAGGATATAAGGTACAGGATTCGGGTTATTAGTTTCAAGCAAAATGCAACTATTACCAAAAATTACCTGCATTTTTTGACTTGAACCAGGTAACACTTATCGAGTAGCTTAAATTGCTAGACTCGCCAATCTATAATTTCATTAGCCCATTCTTTTTTATATGAAGTACTAATTCGTATATAATTATCAGTATAGCCTTCCATCATTCCATCCTTCTCAAAAATTTCAAACAATACTTTTCTATTAGAACCGACATGCTGTTGAGTAAAGTATTGAAGTTTCATAAAACTAAGATTCCTAAGCTTTTTATTTCGTTCATTACGCACATGAATTGGCACTACAGGCTTTAAATTAAGTGCACTTGTATCTGGCCTTTCCGAATAAGTAAAAACATGCAAATACGAAACATCTAGACTATGTAAAAAATCGAATGTCTCCTTAAAGTATTCATCTGTTTCGCCTGGAAAGCCGACAATTACATCTACGCCAATACTACAATGTGGCATTGTTTTCTTTATAAGTTCAACTTTCTCTGAGTACAAGTCTCTCTTATAACGGCGTTTCATCAATCCCAAAATAGTATCGCTACCACTTTGAAGAGGAATATGAAAATGCGGCATTACACGCTTACTTTGAGCAACAAATTCGATAATTTCTTGGGTAAGTAAATTGGGCTCGATCGATGAAATACGGTATCTATCGATGCCTTCAATCTTATCAAGTTGCTGTAATAGGTGCAAAAACTCCTCGTTATTCTTTTTATTTCCATCGGGTCCCTTTCCAAAATCTCCAAGATTTACACCTGTCAAGACAATTTCTCTAACAGATGTTTTTGCAATTTCCTCTACATTCCTAATTACATTTTCAATACTATCACTCCTGCTTTTTCCTCTAGCTTTTGGAATAGTACAAAAAGAGCAAGTATAGTCGCATCCATCTTGAACTTTTAAAAAAGTACGAGTACGGTCATGAGCAGAATATGATGAATTAAATCCTGTTACTTCTTCGATTTCGCAACTGCAAATCTTAGTGCTATCGCCCTTGACCAATTCGGATATATGCTTTACTATATTAAACTTTTCTGCAGCTCCAAGCACCAAATCAACACCGGGTATATTTGCTATTTCTTCAGGTTTTAATTGTGCATAACACCCTGTTATCACTACAAGACTTTCAGGTGCTTTTCTTTGTATTCGTCTCACTAAATACCTACATTCCTTATCGGCGTTATCGGTAACTGAACACGTATTAATTACATAGACATCAGCGGTATCATCAAAATGTTTTTTTACAAACCCTTCACTCTCTAATAATCTGGAAAGAGTTGAAGTTTCTGAAAAATTCAGTTTACATCCAAGAGTATGAAAGGCTACCGTACGTTGTTTTTGCATCCTGCGAAAGTAATTGTTATGGCAATTAAACCCTAATTCCGTAACTGAACTCTTTTGTCTAATTTGGGTTAAAAAAATGAGCGTTAGTTATTTGAGCATTATTTTAGTGATTGAATAGAGCGAAAAAGAAAGGATCGCCCTTGATTACTTGATTTTCATTTCGTTTTACATTAATATTGCGTCAACATTTAGCTTTTTTTAAAGATAACAATGAAGATAATTATCAAATTGTCGGGATTATTCCTGACTGTAATACTTTTAATATACGGTTGTTCAAAATTTAACGACAAGGATTTGATTTATATCAATCCTGATTTACCCATTATTTTAAATAGCATTGATAGTACTAGTGATAATTCTTGTACTATTACTTCCAAAATAGATAATTCTGGTAAACCTAAAATTTTATATCAAGGTGTTTGTTGGGATACCCTACCTAATCCTGTTTTTGATTCTAGTAACCACAAAAAAGATACAACAACTAAATCACCTTTTACAACTATATTAACTGGATTAAAGCCTAGAACCCTCTATTATGCACGTGCTTATGCTGTAAATAGCGCAGGAGTTGCCTATGGTGATCAAGTAACATTTATCACTCCGGCAAAATCTCCATTTAATATTGGTCAATTTTATGCAGGCGGGTTCATCTTTTACATAGATTCTACCGGTAATCATGGTCTTGTATGCGACACAACAGATTTAACTTATTATACCGATTCTACACATTTAAGCGATAGTATTCAATGGCGTATAGTAGCAGGAATTGATTATTCGGGTGCAAATGCAACTGCTATTGGATCAGGGGCAAGTAATACCCGAAAAATAATGGCAACTTATGGCAACGTAAAAAATGCGGCATCACTTTGCGTAAATTATAATGGGGAAGGTTATAACGATTGGTTTTTGCCCTCAAAGGATGAGTTAAATCAAATTTATGTAAATCTTACTGCAAAAGGCCTTGGCAATATGTCTACTACCAATTATTGGAGTAGCAGCAGTAATATTGTTAAAGGCATTTCTTATGCATGGTCACAGTATTTTAGTAACGGCAATCAATATTATTTCAACGGTTATTTTTATTTGAATGTTAGGGCTGCAAGAGCATTTTAAGATAAAAATTGAAACTATTTTTTTAATGTTGTAAAGAGGAAAGCAAGTTCCAATACAACCCTTCCTATTTATATTTAACAGCAGATTAATTTAATGACACCCTTAATAATTGCTAGCTTCAATTGTTTTTTTATTCAAGATAACAAGATGCTCTTTACCCTTATTTGTCACCTCATGTGATTTAGCATTCTGCCCTTACCACCTACATTTATGCTTATTTGAGTTGGGAGCATTAAGGATTTACTTAACTTGTAACCTATGTGTGTTATTACGATAAAGCAATACATAATACTGTTAAAGGATAGAACTATTGGGAAAATCATGTTGATTATATTAATAAAGATGACTAACAAATCACAATTGATAGCACTAACGGTCTGACGATAGGTGTTAATAGTTTAATCATACTAGTCGTTGCTAAAACGATACTAGTTATATTTTCACGATAAGATATAATTTTAAAACTAGTCAGGTTGAATATAGAAAAATTCACAAATTGATAGAAATTTCAGCCTGATTTTACTAATGGTATGTAGTTCTTGAAGATGAATTATGCACAAGTTATCCTGTATAAATGATAATAATTTTCTTAAAAGAGGTGAAATTTGTGTAAAAGAAATAATTCTTCTTTCTTTTACAACTTATTAACGAATGTTTTATAGTATCCATTCCCTTATATTTGCCGACTTTTAAAAATAAATTCTCTTTTGTATGCAATTGAAAGGTTTAGTACGATTCTTCGCTATCGCACTTATATTGATTTGTGTTTACCAACTTTCTTTCACATGGATTGTTCGAAGCCATGAAAGTAG
>CANCPA010000020.1 GCA_947379895.1 Chitinophagaceae bacterium
TGTTGTTTTTGTGCTGCATTTTGTTGTTGTGTTTATTAAGTTACAAAATTATTCATTAGTGTCATGCGCTTCGTTCCGCTACGCTCCACTTCAGCGCATGACACTAATGAATGCTTAACTCTGTTTACACAAACATGTATTTACTTCCTTGCAGTATCAATTATTGTTTTTCCATTACATAAAATCCTCCTCCCCGTCTCTTTTCTTAACCTCTACCTTAGCAAATTAAGGTGTCTGTATTATTGCGAAAGTCTCCATATATTTTGCGAAGCCCGCCATGTTGTATGCGAAGGCCTCCATGTAGTTTGCGATATACAGCATGTAGATACGGAAGGTCACCTGCTTAGTAAAATACAGTTCCAACTTTATTGCGCAACATAGCAGTTTTGAAAATTAGTAAGGCAAATTTCAAAAACATACCATCTCTTTTTAATTATAGTATTGAACCCCCAAACAAATAGACTTCACTTTTAAGATTTGGATAATTAGTTATCATAAGCCTAGGTTAAGATATAAACTCATCCTGAGATTCAGTAATTCAAAAATGATACGTTCTTATGCAAATTTTTTACTACTACTAACACGGAAACTGTAAACGGGTTAGGCAATCTTCAAAATCAGGAAACTCAATCGAATAAATTTTGAATTATCAAATATGAAAAAAACCTCTCTTCACAATCGTTTTCGTTGATTTTTCATTTTCTAATACTAAAGCCTTGTAATTTGGCAGTCTAACAATTGCAAAATGGAACGTAAAACATTTATCAAAACAGCGGGTACTGTCCTTGCAGGTTCGCTTATCTCTTCGGGATTACATGCTAACCCATTTGGAGCTTCTAATAAAAAGATGAGGGTAGCAATGGTCGGTACAGGAAATCGGGGTATGGAAATGTGGTGTAAACCTGTTATTAAAGAGTTTGGTGATCAACTTGAATTTGTCGGTCTATGTGATATTAATGAAGGTAGGGTTAAGTATTTTAGGGAGGCTACTAAATTGACTTGTCCTATTTATACCGACTTTGATAAAATGATGCAAGAAACAAAGCCTGACAAGCTGATTGTGACTACCGTCGATGGATTTCATCATCAATATATTATCAAGGGGATGGAATACGGTGCCGATATAGTAAGTGAAAAGCCGATGACTACCACCGAAGCTAAATGTCAGGCAATATTAGATGCTGAAAAGCGAACAGGTAAGAAAGTAACAGTTACTTTCAATTATCGTTATTCACCTCACCGTCAGAAGATTTATGAATTATTAAGGTCGGGTGCTATTGGAGATATTATGTCGGTCGACTTTCATTGGTATTTGGATGTTTATCATGGTGCCGATTATTTTCGTCGTTGGCATCGCCTTCGTGAAAACAGCGGTTCGTTATTAGTGCATAAGTCATCGCATCATTTTGATTTACTGAATTGGTGGATTGATTCCGATCCTAAAACTGTTTATGGTAATGGTTCACTCGATTTTTATGGTAAGAATGGAGCGGTGAGGGGAGAGAATTGTAGAGATTGTGATCACAAGAAGGATTGTAAATTCTATTGGGATATCACCAAAAAGAAGGACTTGTACAAATTGTATGTATCTAATTATCAATACGATCATTATCTACGTGATGGTTGTGTATTTAGAAAAGATATAGATATTTTTGATAAAATGGCTGTGCAGATTAAGTACATGAATAATGTGCAGGTTTCCTATTCCTTGACAGCCTATTCACCTTATGAAGGATATCGAATTTCCTTCAATGGCACAAAAGGTAAAATGGATGCTTGGATAAAAGAAAGGCAACCTTGGGAAGAAGAACCGTTTGATGTAATTGAAATAACAACAAATTTTGGGAAGAAAGAAACCATTAAAATACCAAACAAGGAGGCAGGACACGGAGGAGGTGATGTAAGAATTCGCAAACAAGTATTTACACCGGGAGAAGATCCTTATAAACAAAATGCAGGTTCGAGAGATGGTTCAATGGCGATTTTAATTGGCATAGCGGCTCGAAATAGTATTGATAGTGGAAAGCCGGTAAATATTGCAGATCTCACTGATTTAATTCCTCAAGTTAAAAAGGTATAAGGGTATACTGACAAATTGCATGGCATTCTGCCGAGTTTTTACTCCATAAAATACTGAATGCGAAAAACTTTTATGCAGGCTTCAGTGGTATAATCCTATTGAATAATTACTATTTCCCTAAATTGCCGCGATTAGCAACTGTTACAGTTTAAATAATATTCATGGTAACAAATAATAGGTACAATTTCATTCTTCCATTAAATGGTTGGAGAGGACTTAGAATTATTAGCAAAAGACTCTTACTCATATTACCTGTTGCAGTGGTCGTAGGATTATTTGTAGCCTTCTTTCTATGGCTCCTCGATTGGGCGTCTCAAACAAGATGGCAGCATTTATCGATAATTTTCTTCCTTCCTTTTGCAGGGATATTTATTGGATGTTTATATAAATTGGCAGGAAAAGAGGCAGACAGAGGAAATAATCTAATATTAGAGGAAATTCACGTTCCTACCAATGGAATACCCGCTCGCATGACCCCACTCATTTTAATCAGTACAATCATCACTCATCTATTTGGTGGAAGTGCTGGCAGGGAAGGTACAGCAGTGCAAATGGGTGGAAGTATTGCAGCACAATTTGGGAAATGGTTTTATTTAAATACTGAAGATAAAAGAATATTCCTATTAGCGGGTATGTCAGCAGGATTTGGTGCAGTTTTCGGAACACCTGTTGCAGGTGCTATTTGGGCATTAGAGGTATTGTCTATAGGTAAGATTCGTTATACTGCCTTATTACCCTGTTTATTTGCCGGAATAGTTGCAGATATAACATGTGCCTCTTGCGGTATTCATCACACCCATTATACAATTAGTCTCATTACTAATAAATTAGTTCATTTTGGCTTTATATCCTTCGATTTAGCCTTATCGATAAAAGTAGTCATAGCAAGTGCCTTATTTGGAATGGCTGCCTATCTATTTGCCAGATTAACCCAATTAATTAAACTCAAGAGTAAGGACCTTATCAAAACAACTTGGCTGATTCCTGTTATTGGTGCCTTATTAGTTATTGGATTCAGTTATGTAATCGGCACTTTCGATTATCTTGGGCTTGGAGTAACGAATCCAAACATAGGAGGAGTTAGCATCGTTTCTGCATTCTCGCCTGGAGGAGCTACTTATTTCAGTTGGCTTATAAAACTATTATTAACAGCAATCACATTAGGTATGGGATTCAAGGGAGGTGAAGTGACTCCCTTGTTTTTTATTGGTGCGACATTAGGCAACACGCTAGCTTTTATTAGTCATGCCCCTACTGATTTATTTGCAGGACTAGGATTTATTGCAGTATTTGCAGGGGCTACAAATACACCTATTGCTTGTACATTGATGGGAGTAGAGCTTTTTGGTGGAGAAAATATACTTTACTACGCAATCGCATGCTTTGTGGCTTATTATTTTAGTGGGCATCGAGGTATCTATACATCACAAAAAGTAACAGAATTTAAATATTAAGGACCAAATAATGATATCAATACATTTTTATAGCCAAAGTCTATACAAAATCGATGAAATGTGGAAAACCAAATGATATAAATCATTTTGTAACTTACTAAATACATTATCTTCGAGCCCTTTGAAAATAGGGGTAACCACATATAATTATGAGTGACGAATTAAATGCACAACAAACGAGTGCAGATGCACAAGAAAAGAATTACGGTGCGGATAGTATTCAGGTTCTTGAAGGATTGGAGGCCGTACGAAAAAGGCCTGCAATGTATATCGGAGATATTGGTGTAAAGGGTTTACACCACCTTGTATACGAAGTGGTAGATAACTCGATAGATGAAGCATTAGCAGGTTATTGTAAAAATATTTATGTCATCATTCATGAAGACAATAGTATTAGCGTAAAAGATGACGGTCGTGGTATACCTACTGCAATGCACACAAAGGAAAAGAGAAGTGCACTTGAAGTTGTAATGACTGTATTACACGCAGGGGGTAAATTCGATAAAGGATCTTACAAGGTATCAGGTGGTTTGCATGGTGTGGGTGTGAGTTGCGTAAATGCATTGAGTACTACCCTTATAGTAACTGTGGAAAGAGAGGGTAATATGTACCAACAAGAATATCATTGTGGTGCACCAGCTTATCCTGTTAAAATAGTTGGAACAAGCGAAAGAACCGGTACAACAGTACGTTTTTGGCCTGATGCTTCCATATTTCAAGAAACTGTTTATAGAAAAGAAATTCTAGAGAGTCGTTTAAGAGAACTTTCGTATTTAAACAGAAAAATCAGCATCACTATCACAGATGAACGTGAGAAGAATGATGACGGCTCTTTTTATTCTAACTTCTTTTATAGTGAAGGTGGTATTGTTGAGTTTGTAGAAATGCTTGACCGTAATGCTAATAGAACCTCTTTAATAGCCACTACGTTAAGTGTAGATGGTCATGATGAAGCATCAAATGTAGCCGTTGAAGTTGCACTTACTTACAATAACGATTTTAAGGAACACATCTTCAGTTATGTAAATAATATCAATACAATTGAGGGTGGTACACACGTTACAGGTTTCAGAAGAGCGTTAACACGTGTATTTAAGAGTTATGGAGATAAAGAGGGAATGTTTGAGAGAGCTAAAGTTGAAGTTGAAGGAGATGATTTTAGAGAAGGATTGAGTGCAATTATCTCTGTAAAGGTTCCTGAACCTCAATTTGAAGGTCAAACAAAAACAAAACTTGGTAATAGCGAAGTAAGTGGTGTTGTTGAAACTACAGTTGCTAAGGTATTACAAGCTTATTTAGAAGAAAATCCAAAGGAAGCTAAAAATATCATCAATAAAGTAATCTTAGCTGCACAAGCTCGTTTGGCAGCAAAGAAAGCGAGAGACCTTGTACAAAGAAAAACAGTTCTTAGTGGTGGTGGATTACCCGGCAAATTAGCCGATTGTAGTGAGCGTGACCCTGAAAAATGTGAATTATACTTAGTGGAAGGAGATTCAGCGGGAGGAACAGCGAAACAAGGACGCGATAGAAGCTATCAAGCGATTCTTCCGTTAAGAGGTAAGATTCTGAACGTAGAAAAGGCAATGGAACATAAAATCTACGAAAACGAGGAAATAAGAAACATGTATACCGCACTAGGTGTAACTGTAGGAGTTGTAGATGACGCGAAAGCCCTAAATATTACAAAACTTCGTTATCATAAATTGGTTATCATGACCGATGCCGACGTAGATGGTAGTCACATTGCAACTTTAATACTTACATTTATTTTCCGATATATGAAGGAATTGGTAGAACAAGGATATGTATATATCGCTCAGCCTCCTTTATACCTTGTAAAGAAAGGAAAAGAACAAGCTTATGCTTACAACGAAGAACAACGTAAGCATTTAATTGAAAAACTTGGTGGTGGTAAAGATGACAGTGTAAATATCCAGCGTTATAAGGGTTTAGGAGAGATGAATGCAGAACAACTTTGGGAAACAACAATGGATCCTGCTCGTAGAACTTTGAAAAAAGTAACGATCGAAAGTGCTGCTGAGGCGGATAGGGTTTTCAGTATGTTAATGGGAGATGATGTGGCTCCACGTAGAGAATTCATCGAAACACATGCTAAATATGCACGTATTGATGTATAATTCGTCAATAATCTTAAATAATTCACATAAATAGATATTTTTATCAACAGAACATTTTATTTATAAAAATATTATAGTAGTTTGTGCTATCAAAAGTTTATTTTTTAACGATGCTTTACCAAATAAAATATAAGTAAGGCAAAAATCAAGTGAAATGGATACAAGTAAAATGATTAAAGCATACTGCTTAAAGACAAAGGAAAAGGAAGTACCAATGCATGACGCAGTAATTACAAAAACCGCAAGAGGTGGCTATATGGCTTCTGGAAATGACGGAAAAGGTAATAAAATGGCTGCTATCTTAGGCGAAACAAAAGCACTTCAAGCAATTGCTGACGGTGTAGCCAAACAGTCATTCTAAGATTTTTTTAACGACACTAAAAAAGCTATCTCAAATGAGATAGCTTTTTTTATGTAATGAATGAATTAATTATTACAGCAAGTATTAATACAATGCTCTGAAAATAGGTCTAGCAATTCCTTCTGTTCTAAATGGCCACGGAGCAGCTGCAAGAATGATTACCAAAGCAAGTATATATAATATGCTCATTATTTTATGCTTTTTCAATGGTATGATGTCCTTTTTAGAAAAACTATGAGAAATAGTAATTAATATAATCGAGGTAAGCATCATAATAGGATGCTCAATTATCCAAAATCGCAGCCATGAAGTTTGCATTACATCTTTCATGCTATATTTCTGCTCATCTAATATCTTAATTCCATTCCTACCAAAAAAATAAAGGTATAAAGCGGCTAATAAATTTAAGTGTGTAGTAATCAACAGCCTTAAACTCCACTTTCTATCTACTTTATCAAAGTGTTCTCCGGCTTCAACATTTACTCGTATAATATTTACGATTAAAAATATAACTAATGCCCATCGTAAAATACTATGTAATCCTAATATGCCTTCGTACATAAAAACCTGTTTTAATTGTATTTAAATTGTATTTTATAGAAATAAATAATTGCTAAGAAATTGTCGAAAAGAATAGTCTACTCGTTTGCAATGATATAAAACAATGTTTAATTCTCAATAATTTTCTTTTCAACAAAACTAGAAATCGTTTTCTTGAACGCTCTGTTCTTAAATTTTAAATGACGCCAATACTTAGTTCTATGAATCATGAACCTTAGATTGTAACTTTTATGCTGTATTAAATTGTCTAATTGAGACCATTATTAATGCTTACTCTAGGAATTTTGTTTTATGATTCTCTTTTAATAAGATTTGCTGCTAACTGCGACAATTCCTTTTTCCGAGTAGAAATAACGGCTATTTCATCTAAATTTTTATATGCTTTCTCTAAATATTCCTCCTTAAGTTGATTGGCCCATTTGTCTACTTTACAATCTTTAAAAATGGTCAACATCTGTTCAACCTTGTCAGCCGGATTAGTTGTCATTAAGATTTCTATTTGCTCTTTTTGTTCAGAAGACGCCACTTTCAAAGCCTGTAATAACAAAAATGTTTTCTTATTTTGCCTGATGTCACCTCCTACATCCTTACCAAACTTTTGCGGATCACCAAAAGCATCTAGGTAATCGTCTTGGATTTGAAAGGCAAGACCAAGATTAAGCCCAAAATTATAAATATGATTACAATTTGCTTCACCTGCACCACCAATAATAGCGCCTAGTTTTAAGCTTGCAGCTAACAAAACAGAGGTCTTTAAAGTTATCATGTGTAAGTATTCATCAAAAGAAACATTTTGCTTCTTTTCGAAATCCATATCAATTTGTTGCCCTTCACAAACCTCACTTGCTGTTTTATTAAAGAGTTCTATGACAGCCTTGATATGATCGAGACTAATTTTATTAATATAATCATAGGCCTTAATCATCATCACATCCCCGCACAGTAATGCCACACTACTACCATATTTGGTGTGTACCGTCTCCATACCTCTACGTAAAGTAGCGGCATCCATAATATCGTCATGTATTAAGGTGAAGTTGTGAAACAATTCAATTGCAATAGCAACATTATACGCGTCTTCAGTTAGGACATCAAATAATTCGTTGCCCATCAAACAAAGAATCGGACGGACTCTTTTACCTCCAATTGTCAGGAAATAATCCCCCGGCGCGTACAAACTTTCAGGATGAACAGGGAAATGTGGTTTATCAAACCTTACAGTAAATTCCCTAACCAATTCTTCGAAACTATGCATTCATTTTTTCTTTTAGATGTGTAAAATACTTACAACTTTACTACTCAGGTATTTTTACCACTAGGGTCACAGGTTTTGAACAAAGAAACACAAGGTAAAGTATACTATTTATATATTTGCCTGTCAATTATTTTAAAAGAAGTCCTAGTGCTCCTTGTTTTTTCTTCGTTGCCCTTGTGGTAGAACCTCCTGAGTAGTAACCTTACAACTTAAAACCTATAACGCTTAACTTAATACCTCCTACTTTTTCACTTACACCTTTGTATTGAGGTATCTTTCTGCATCCAATGCAGCCATACAACCACTACCTGCTGCGGTAACTGCCTGACGATAGTTTTTATCTTGTACATCTCCAGCAGCAAATACTCCTTCAAGATTTGTTTTAGAAGTTCCAGGAATTGTTGTGATATATCCTGTTTCATCCATATCAATAAAACCTTTGAAAATATCACTGTTTGGCTTATGACCAATTGCAACAAAAAATCCACTAATAGGCACTTCTTGAGTTGTATTTTCTTTTATGTTTTTGATTCGTACTGCTTCCACTTTATGACTACCCAATATCTCATCGGTCTCACTATTCCAATAAACAATGATATTTGGAGTGGCCAAAACTCTTTCTTGCATTACTTTACTTGCCCGCATTGCATCTCGGCGAACAATCATGTGTACTGTTGTGCAAAGTTTTGATAAATAAAGTGCCTCTTCGGCAGCTGTATCTCCTGCCCCAACTATTGCCACTTCCTTTCCTTTGAAGAAAAAACCATCACAAACTGCACATGCGCTCACACCAAAGCCATTATAACGTTGTTCACTTTCCAAACCAAGCCATTTAGCAGATGCACCTGTTGAAATGATTACCGCGTCTGCCTCAATCCATTTCTCTTCATCTATCTCAACTCTATAGGGCTGATTACTAAAATCTACTTTTGTCGCAATACCATAACGAATATCAGCACCCATTCTTGCAGCTTGTTTCTCAAAGTTCACCATCATTTCTGGACCTTGAATACCTTCTGGATATCCGGGATAATTTTCCACCTCTGTAGTAATTGTCAATTGTCCTCCAGGCTGAATACCCTGATATAAAACCGGTTTCATATTCGCTCTTGCAGCGTAAATTGCAGCAGTATACCCTGCCGGACCACTTCCAATTATTAATAAATGAACTTTTTCTACTTCGTTATTACTCATCATTTCTATGTTTTTGAATCGCAAATTTATTGGTAGTTAAACGTAAATAGAAAATAATAGTTTTAAATGAGCTCAGTAAATATAAATTGAATCGCTTTCCGCAATGGTTTTCGATAAAATAATGACATTTGTAGGTATAAATTCTAGGTTAGTATTCGCATTTGACATCTAAAACCAACTAATTGCAACAATTGGATATTTAATGATTCAAATAATTAACTCTCTTTGCATCTAACCCAAAATAGTTGCCGTGTATAATTTCTTTTTCTTAAAGAAACAGGTTCCTTACTTGCTTTTGATTGGTTCCTTATTTTTTACAACACTTTTGATTGCACAAAAAAAAGACACGATATCTGCTTCAACCTCATATTTTCAAAGTATTACGAGTGAAATAAAACAAGACCGTTTAAAATGGTGGCAGGATGCCCGATTCGGGATGTTTATTCATTGGGGAGTATTTGCAGTGCCTGCCGGTGTTTGGAAAGGCGTACAGGTTCATGGCAGAGCCGGCATTCCCGATTATGCCGAATGGTTGATGTATAACAAACAAATCCCTTGTGCCGAATATCAGACATTGGCCAAACAATTTACCGCCTCAAAGTTCGACCCTGCCGCTTGGGTAAAATTGGCAAAGGATGCGGGCATGAAATATATCGTCATCACGGCTAAGCATCACGATGGTTTTGCCTTATTCAAAACAAAGGCGAGTCCGTTTAATATTGTCGATGCGAGTCCTTATGGAAAGGATGCAATAAAGGCACTGTCGGATGAATGTAAACGGCAAGGGATGAAATTGGGTTTCTATTATTCACAGGCACAGGATTGGAATAATGGGGGGTCTGTAGGTTTGGCAGGTATGGGCGATAAGGCACCTCCCGCATGGGACAGCAGCCAAAAGCAGAACATGGATACTTATGTAAATCAAGTAGCAATTCCTCAGATAACAGAATTATTAACCAATTACGGCGATGATATTCCTGCCATTATTTGGTGGGATACGCCGAGGGGTATGACTAAGGTACTTGCTCAAAAAATTGATAAGGTCGTGCATCAGTTAAAGCCGAATATCATCATGAACAATCGAATGGGAGGAGGTGTGCAGGGTGATTCTAAAACGCCCGAACAATACATTCCTGCTTTAGGCTATCCCGGTCAGAATTGGGAATCCTGCATGACCACAAACAATTCGTGGGGTTATCAGACATGGGATAATCAATGGAAATCAAGTGCTGTCTTATTGCGCAATCTCTCTGATATTGTGAGTAAGGGAGGCAATTATTTATTAAACGTAGGTCCTGATAAAGAGGGTGTCATTCCCAAAACTTCTGCTAAAATATTGAAGGAAGTGGGTAATTGGCTAAAGGTGAATGGTGAGGCAGTCTATCAAACTAAGGCATCCCCGTTTGTTTATCTTCCGTGGGGACGCTGTACGCAGAAGGACGATAAATTATATCTGCATATTCATAATTGGCCTGCGGATGGCAGTCTTAAAATTCCGATAATTAGCCCAATTGAAAAGGCTTATTTGTTGGCTGATAAAAATACAAATGTCAAGTACAAACAGCAGAAACTATTTACCATGTTGACTTTACCAAAACATTGTCCGGACACTACGATTACCGTGATTGTATTGAAAATAAAAGGGGCAATCAAATCAAGTATCGAAAATCCCATTCCTTCAATGGGTAAAACTGCCACTGCATCATCAACAGAGAGTGATAAATTCAAGGCAGATTACGCATTTGATTCTTCTTCTCGAACTTCATGGAAGGCTGCAAAAGACCAAAAGACGGGCTGGTTGATGATTAATTTGGAAAAACCAACAAGCATTGGTTCAATAGCTATCAGCGAAGTGGTAGGACATACCGAAGAAAATACCAAACACTTTAAGTTAGAATACAAAAAAGGAAATGATTGGGTAACTATCACCGAAGGAAAGAAGATTGGAGAAGTTTTTCAAACCTCATTTAAACCAATCACCACTCAATTTGTCCGATTGAACATTCTTGAGGCAGAAACAGAACCTCAAATTCGGGATATGCAGTTGTTTTTTGACAAATGATTATTAATGGCTTCTTTAAAATTGATACCAATTAAAAATTTATACAATGCGATTAATAAAAGTACTAATCTTATTTACAGCAATCATAATTCTCTCTTTTTCATCTACAATCATTCAGGCACAAAGAAAATCGGTATCCAATAATATATGGGGCAAAAAACTATTAACTACAATCCCCAAATACAGGATAATCTCCGACGATACTGCAAGTATTAAGGAGCTTATTTATGAAAGTGTTGGTTATGGTGACATTCCCAAAACAGAGGTTTTTGCCTACTATGCCACCCCCGGTTCCATTCATCATAATCCTTCCTTAGATAAACAGTTACCTGCAATTGTTTTTGTTCATGGTGGCGGAGGAAAGGCATTTCGTGAGTTTGCTTACTTATGGGCAAATAGAGGTTATGCAGTAATTGCCATGGATTTAGCTGGAAACGGAAAGGATGGAAAGCATTTGGCTTTAGGTGGCCCTGACCAAGATCCACGGAAAAAGTTTACCAATATAGATAGTCCTCTCAATCAGCAGTGGGTGTATCATGCAGTATATAATGTTGCACTTGCCCATTCACTATTATTAAGTTTTAAAGAAATTGATAAAAACAAAACAGGGATTACCGGCATTAGTTGGGGCGGCTTTCTCACTTGTATTTCTGCGGGATTAGATAATCGTTATAAAGCTGCTGCGCCTGTTTATGGTTGTGGTTACTATTTTGATACTGTTGGTTTAAATTATCGTGCAGCCCTCAATAAACTTAGCCAACCTTCTGCGGAAAGATGGATTAAACAATACGACCCTTCCAATTTTATTGGACAATCGAAGGCAAAGTTTCTATGGATTACAGGAGCAAAAGACCAACACTTTAATCCATCAATGTTTTCCCGAACCTACAATGAAGTGTTATCTCAATCCATTTTCAGACTGATTCCCGATATGCCACACGGACATTACGAAGGGGCAAAGCCCGAAGAAATTGCTGCATTTATGAATCATTACCTAAGGAATGACCCTTATCATTTGCCCTATTTTGAATCAATAAATAACAATTCAAACAACATTACTACAACAGTTAATACAATTGAACCCATTATTGAGGCTACCCTTTGTTATACAAAAGACAGTACAACCAAATTTGAGAAAAGGGTATGGAATACACTACCTGCCCACATCAGTAACCAAACAATCACGGCCCAATTACCAGAAGGTGTAACATTGTGGATGATTGACATTAAAGATGCAAAGGGGATGATTGTATCAAGTAAGTATTTTTTTAATTCTTCAAATTCAAAATGAATATAATACCCTCAACTCCCCCTAACAATCTATAAATAGTTGGTATTCTTTAAATAAAATATTTCTAATAAAATAATAAGCCTCATATTGTTATTTGTAGTAAAACAAGCCTTCTAGACACTTCAATTATAAAATTGCAGTATAAATAGTCGATTATCAAAAATAAATAAACATTTTTGGCGACATTGGAACAACTTTTGATAAATAAAAGAACAATTTTTCAATAAATTACCTATACATTTACATACACGATTGTACATATTATTTTGAATAACCATGATTGAATTGTCAGCAATAGAGATTTACGAATCAGGCATTGTTACTTCTGTATCAATACCTGATTCGCCGTTTTGGAAATCTCTATTTCCTGAAATTGGTGAAAACATAGTTGACTGTTTTGATGGTGTAGCTAAAGAGAACATCAAAAAATATATCCACCAAATATTTTCCTCATCCTTACCTGTTAAACAATCTTTAACGCTAAATAATCTCAATTTTAATTGTACTGCCTTTCGAAAAAGCGAGAATATTGCAACTATCTGTTGGGAAAAAGCTCCCGAAGCTGCCACTGACTCCTATGATAATGTATTAAAAAATAGAATGGCATTAGTTGATCTTTCCTTTAAAAATGCGAATACAGCTATTCATTTTGTAAAGGAAGACGGAAGCTTTTATGATTTCAACGAAGCCCTGAATGTAATGTTAGGATATACAAGAGAGGAGTTTTTCCAATTGAATATCTATGATATTATACCAAACATTACGGAAGAATTTTGGAAAAATGATTGGAAAGAACTAAAAGTCCGTGGCGGAAAAACTATTTATTCCCAACAAAAGAAAAAAAACGGTTCTTTAATTAATATTGAGCTAAAAACAACATTCATCAACTATAATGGAATCGAACTTAATTGTGCATTTATTAACGACATAACAGATAGAAAAAAGTTGGAGAATAAACTTTTGATGTTTGATTATTCATTTAAAAAAATCTCAGCCCCCATTATATTTTTCAGAAATGATGGAAGTATTTTTGATTGCAATGAGGCCTATTGTAAATTATTTGGGTATGAGGAAAATGAAATATTGAATCTGTCTTTATTCGATTTCGGAGCAGAGTATACTAAAGAAACTTTTAAGCATTATTGGGAAAAGGTAAAAACACAAGTTTCATTTAGCTTTAAATCACATAGAACACTTCGTAATGGTACAGTAATCGATGTAGAAATTGTACCAAACTTCATCAAATTTGGTGAAACTGAACTTATCTGTTCTTTTGTAAAAGATATCACAGAACAATCAAAATTAGAAAGATCTCTGATAGAAGAGAAATCGTTACTTAGGACCTTAATCGACCATCTTCCTTTTCCAGTATATGTGAAGGATGCAGAAGCTAGGAAATTAATTGTGAATAAGCCCTATCAGGATTTCATTCAAAAACTTAACCTGAATACTGATGTCATCGGAAAAAATGATTTAGAAATATTCAAAGATTTACCTAATCAAATAGGTTACAGTCAAGATATTCGAGTCATTAATTCAGGACTACCAATTATCGAAGAAAGTGAGATATATTATCTTAACAAACACAACAAAAGAGACTTATTAACTACAAAGCTGCCTTTGACTGACGGATTAGGTAACACAAATGGTTTAGTTGGATTTAGTATAGATGTAACTGAAAAGAAAAAACTTGACGAAGCGCTTAAATTGGTAGACTTTGCTTTTAGAAGAGCAGCAGTTGCAATGCACATAGTGGATAAGGAAGGTAATATTTTTGATTGTAATTTAACTGCCTGTAACATACTAGGTTATTCTTTTGAAGAATATAAAGCATTAACAATTTTTGAAATCAATAAAGGTATTACAAAAGAAAAATTCAAACTCTTATGGAATGAAATTGCAGTTGATACAGAAGTAGTGTCTTACTATAGCTTAAGCAGAAAGAACAATGAATTGGTAGACGTTGAAATCAGAAGCAATAAAATTATCTATGGCGATCTTGAATTGCTTTGTACTTCCTTTATTGATATTACAGACAAGAAGCGTACAGAAGAACGATTGAAAATAGTAAATTATGCATTTCGAAATGCCTCAATCTCCATGCAGTTCTTAAGAAAGGATGGAAGCATCTATGATTTCAATAACAGGGCATCTGAAATTCTTGGCTATAAAAAAGAGGAATATCGAAATATAAGTCTATTCGATTTTACGCTTAGGCATACTCCTGAAAGTTGGAAAGTTAGATGGGAGGATTTGAAAAATGGAAATAACGAAACCTTTATCGCTAAAATCAAACGAAAGGATAATTCTATAATTGATGTTGAAATGCGAACAAGTATCATCAACTATGAAAATGAAGAATTAGCCTTCGCATGCACAATCGATATCACCGACAAAAAACGTATTGAAGAAAGGCTGAAAATAGTAGATTATGCCTTTCGAAATGCCTCAATTCCAATGCACTTTCTAAGAAAAGATGGAAGTGTTTATGATTTTAACAGTAACACGCCAAAGTTATTAGGTTATACAGACGAAGAGTTTCCGAACGTTACACTCTTCGATTTCTCTTCTAGACATAGTAATGAATCATGGAATTCTAGATGGGATGAATTTACTAAAACAAAAAGTCAAACTAATATAACTAAACTCAGGAGAAAGGATAATTCACTTGTGGACGTTGAAATCAGAACAGATATCGTTCAATATGAAAATGAAGAGTTAGCCTTTGCATCCATTATAGATATCTCCGAAAAAGTTAAAGCCGAGGCTGAACTGAAAAAAAGTAACGAACGTTACGAGAATGCCATGATTGCAACCTCAGATATTGTATGGGAAGCCGATTTAATTCAGGATACAACCTATTTCTCTAAAAATTTCGCAGTCGTATTTGGTCACCCGATAATCGGTATCGAACAGGGTACTGATAATAATTGGCGCCGAAACCTGCATCCTGATGATCAAAAAAGAGTACTCGAAAGTGAAGGAAAAGTAGAAAAAGGAATGTCAGATAAATGGGAAATTGAATATCGCCTTAAAAAGGCAGATGGAAATTATGCAAATGTATTAGATAGAGGCTTCAGTGTAAAAGACGAAAATGGAAAGGTACTCCGCTTAATTGGTGCAATGCAGGATATTACTAAAAGAAAAGAAGAGGAAAGTAGACTGAAGCTTTTAGAATCCGTTGTAGTACATACAAATGATGCAATTGTAATTGCAGATGCATCTCCAATCGATGCACCCGGTCCCACTATTGTTTATGTTAACGATGCCTACTCAAGAATTACGGGCTATACATTAGAAGAATCTATTGGATCAAATCCTAGGAAATTACATAATCAAAATACCGACAGAAAAGAGTTGGATAAACTTAGGAAAGCACTTGAAAACTGGCTTCCTTGCGAAATGACCGTTAAAAACTCAAGAAAGAATGGCGAAGAGTTTTGGGCTAATATCAGAGTCGCTCCCGTGGCTAATGAAAAAGGCGAGTACACACATTGGGTTTCTGTTCAAAGAGACGTGACAAAAGAGATTGAAGCACAAAAAGAGAAAGAAGCCTTACTAAATGAATTAATCAATAACAACAACGAACTCAAGCAATTTGGTTACATAACTACACACAACCTTCGTGCTCCTTTAACTAATTTAGTAGCAATCAGTAAATTGATGGATGAAAGTATGATTCCTGATGACTTTACTCGAAAGTTAATTAGTGGTTTCAAACAATCAACTTTAATGTTGAATGACACCCTGAATGATTTGATAAAAATTCTGTTTATCAAAGAAAGAATGAACTTAGCTACCATGGATTTAAAATTTCAGGAGATGTTAAACAAGGTAATAAAACTAATTTCTAATACTATCGAGTCCAAAAACGTTGTCATAGAATCAGATTTCTCAGCGGCACCCACCGTAAAGTTTAGTAGCATATATTTGGAAAGCTTATTCCTGAATTTAATTACAAATGCTGTCAAATATGCCCACCCTTATCGTAGTCCAATAATAAATATTTCTACGACCATTCTTCCCGATAATAAAGTGAAATTCATTTTTTCAGATAATGGTATAGGAATGAATATGGACAGGATTAAAGGACGAATATTTGGCCTATACCAACGCTTTCATAATAATGCAGATAGCAAAGGCTTAGGATTATACCTGATTCATTCACAGGTCACTGCTTTAGGAGGTACAATAGATGTGGAGAGCAAAGTCAATGTTGGTACTAAATTCACCATCATTTTTAAAAATGCAGAGTAATCAAGACCCTCTCCTCCTATAATAATAAGTTCTTCTCTTGCATTTAGCCCTTCATTAGTTGCAAATAAACCCAGATTACGCAATAGACACGTTATGAAATTCAGAAATACAAAAAAGACAAGTTTTTATACAGATTTTTTGGCTGATGACATAATAAATTACGTTGAAGTCAACAAATCAAGTAAAAGCTGTGTTTGAAGTAGTTGTGAATTGTAATAGTGTCCTATTGCGTAATCTGGGTTTAAGTCAACAAATCAAGTAAAAGCCGTGTTTGAAGTAGTTGTGAATTGTAATAGTGTCCTGTTGAGTAATCTAGGATAAATACCCATTTATTGTCGTCCACTTCTCTTTATAAATTGCTCACTTTCGTAGTTCCAACAATTTATTGCCTTTTATAGTCAATTACTAGCTTTATATTGCCACTCACTTCTTTTATATAATGTCTCACAGTCATCATTACAACAATTTTTACCCTTTTATTGTCAATAACTTCCTTTATATAGTCAATAACTAGCTTTATATTGCCACTCACCTCTTTTATATAATGCCTCACAGTCATCATTCCAACAATTTTTACCCTTTTATAGTCAATAACTTCTTTTATATAGTCAATAACTTCTTTTATATAGTCAATTACTTCCTTTATATAGTCAATTACTAGCTTTATATTGCCACTCACTTCTTTTATATAATGTCTCACTTCAATTTCAAAAGTCAGCTTATCAGTGTGTTTTAAATGATTAGGTTTGATCATTTATTGGACTGATTTTATCAATTTGTCTATCATAAATTGGTTACTTATTAATGTCATTTTTCACTTTACTCTTTCATCGAATATTAATTCTTCTTTTATTTTTAATTAATCGCCCTAAAATCGTTCTCGGAACCCTAAATTTGTCAAGTTCTGATTTTAAAAACATTTATTAACTTTCTCAAAAACAACAGTATGTACAGAATTGCAGTAGCAAAAGGTGATGGAATTGGTCCTGAAATAATGGATGCCGTATTAAAAATATTTGATGCCGCCAAAATACCACTACAATATGACATTGTAGATATGGGTAAATGGGTTTTTGATAAGGGCTATAGTAACGGCATGACGCCTGAAGCACAAGAAACTATCGAATCAGTTGGAATTCTATTCAAAGGACCAATGGAAACACCTAAAGGTAAGGGTGTAAAAAGTGTGAATGTTACTGCAAGAAAGACTTGGAATACCTATGCAAACAAACGTACTTTTCAAACATTACATGGTGTAGATACTGTTTTTAGTAAAGCCGGCATCCCAATCGATATTACTATTGTAAGAGAAAACATAGAAGATACTTATGGTGGAATTGAACATATGCTTACACATGATGTGGCATTATGTCGTCGTTTTATCACACGACCAGGAAGTTATCAAGTGATTAAATATGCCTTTGAAATGGCCAAGAAGAATGGTGCAAAACGCATTACTTGTGGTCACAAAAGCAATATCATGAAATTGACAGATGGATTATTCCTCGAAGTATTTTATGAAGTAGCAAAAGATTACCCTGAATTGAGAGTTGATGATGTGATTGTGGACGATTTATGTATGAAGCTTGTCACTAAACCCGATTTATTTGATGTAGTCGTACTAACAAATTTACAAGGCGATATTGTAAGCGATTTGTGTGCCGGCTTAGTCGGTGGATTAGGTTTTGCGCCTAGTGCCAATATTGGAGATCATATTTCAATTTTCGAAGCGGTGCACGGAACAGCGCCTGATATTACTGGAAAAAACATGGCTAATCCTACTGCATTATTATTGAGTGGTATTGGAATGATTCGTCATTTAGGTATGATGGAAACTAGTGCAATGATCGAGAATGCCTTGCTTTATACATTAGAAAGCGGAGTTCATACCGGCGATTTTGGCGATAAGAATACCCCTTCTTTAGGCACAATTGAATTTGCAGATGCAGTAATTGCTAATTTTGGTAAAGAGCCTGCCCACAATCCTAAACCTAAAATTGCCGATAAATATGTAACGCCTACTTTATTCAAACTCGAACAAAATGCCATGATGGAGAGTTTTGGTGAAGAAGAAGAAAGTATAGTAGGTGTCGACTTCTTTATTGAAAGTAACTTACAACCAAACGAAGTAGCAGATAAAAGCATCGAACATACCCTCGATCTTTTCAAATTGGTAACAATTAGTAATCGTGGTACTCAAGTTTGGCCTAAAGGAAGTGTATTCACTAATTTAGTTAGTCAATATGCATGTCGATTTGAAAGTATTGGTGATGCACCTTTAACACAAATTGATATTTTGGAATTGACAAAAAGAATGATGAAAGACTTCAAGATTTGCTCCTATGAACTCTTAAATAAATGGGGCGATAAAAAGGCTTATAGTCTTGCACAAGGACAATAAGAAAGTATTACGAAATAAGTACTAAGTTTTAATCAGTATAATTTATTTAAAAAGAAGGTTTCGCTTTGGCGAAGCCTTCTTTTTTTAGTTATTCCTCTATGAGCTTTACCAAAATAAACACAAGTGCATTCAAAAAGAAATAAAAGGATCTAAGGGATGCATAAAAGTTCTTCGCTGACTGTTAAAGCCTATAAGGGGCTTTAAGCCCTTATAGGGATAGATATTCCACTATTCGAACGAAAACTTTTTGACTCATTTTTCTTTGACTTCCTCCAAGCAAAAGTTCCTGAAAAAGATCATTTTCTTTATTTGACTTTACTTAGTAATTTTTTTGCAATTTCTATTTGTTCAAAATCGAATGGTTTTTCTAGTAAACAAATGACTCTACTGTCATCAATTGCTTTTATTTTATCGTCCGGATTAACGCTTGATGTCAATATTAAAATAGGCATTCCCTTAGCATATTGTGGGAACTGAAGTTCAAATTGGTTTAAAAATTCCCATCCTCCCATCACAGGCATATTTAGATCTAAAAATATGATTTGTGGCAAGTTTTCAATAGGCTCCTCTCCATTCTCAATTCTTTCAAAAAATTGTAAGGCAGTACTACCGCTAGTAGCTTTAATCATTTGTTTGCAAAAACCAGTCTCTTTAAAATAAATTTCATTTAACTGTTGTGTAAACTTGTCGTCTTCGATGGATAAAACTGTTTTAAACATTGATTTTCTTTTTAAAATTTATATAAAATGTACTTCCAACCTGTACTTCACTCATAACAGAAATAGTACCTCCTAAAGCGGCTAATTGCTCATGAACGAGGTAAAGACCGATGCCTTTACTATCCTGATGGTCATGAAATCGTTGATTTAAGCCAAATATTTTACCCTTTATCAAATTCATATCCATTCCAATTCCGTTATCAGAAAAAGCTAGCTGAATGGTTTTGGAATCAATGATACTTGATTTGATAACTATTTTTGATTGCCTTTTTGGACATGCATATTTAATTGAATTGGTAATTAAATTCTGAAAAATACTCTCGAGGTATTCAATATTAAAATGAATTACATCAATTTCCGAAAAATCAGAAGAAATAAGGCAACAGTTATCAGCAATTAAATGTGAGTTTTTTGAGATTACACTTTCTAATATGGCTGAAAAACTTAATTTTTGAATCACTACATGTTCGTTGTCCTGAATCAACAATGCATTCATCAGAGTATTCAAACTATCATTTAAGTCTAACGAAGATTTTTTAAATATTTCAACGAGCGTCTTAGTTAAGGAATTACTAATTGTTTCTGTTTTCATCATCCTGCTAGCGGATAATAAATTAGTTAAAGGCGCCCTTAAATTATGTGTTGTGATATAAGTAAACTGCTTTAGCTTTTTATTTTTTGCTATTAATTCTTCCAAAAAGTGTTCTCTCTCTCTATCGCTTTCTATATGCTTTGTAACATCTCTTTGAATTGCGACCCAATGAGTAAACCATCCCTTTTCATTTGCTACAGGAATGATATGTATGTTATTCCAAAACTCTTCCCCATTTTTCTTTTGATTTAATACTGTTATCTCGCATGTTTCCCATTTAATAATGGCATCTTTCATCCTATCTAATTCCTGTCGATTAGTATTGCTATTTTGAAGTATTCGAGGTGTCTTACCAACTACTTCTTCAAAAGTATAGCCTGTCAATTTAGTAAATGCCTCATTCACATACATAATTTTTGGTCCCGGAAATAAACTAGGATTTGCTTCTGTAATCAAAATGGCATCATTAGTATTTACAATCACTGATTCTAATAGTCGTAGTCTTTCTTCCTCAGCGACTCTTTTGGTTATATCGGAGAAAAATGCAAAAATTAATTCTTGATCTTCATAAATGATAAAATTGGCATTTATCTCAACAGATATAATGGTACCATCTCTTTTTTTATTAAAAGTATTAATGGTTATTCGTCCAATTTTCTTTAGCTCTTCCCAATGAAAGGGCCAGTCTTCTGCCTTATAAATTGGATCAATATCATGAATATGTAATGTTTGATACTCTGACTCAGAATATCCTAATAGCGCTTGTGCAGCAGGATTGTATTTAATAACCCTACCTTCTTTTGATATAACATGAATAGCAGTATGTAAATTCTTAAAAGAATAGTTACATAATTTTATTTCACTTTCAAGTTTATTTTTTTCCGTCAAATCGAAGATGTATGCACAAACCAATTCTTTATCATAATAATTAATCAAATTACTTACTATCAGTACATCGAAAAGGCTTCCTTCTTTTTTTCGATGAACTGTTTGTAAAGTGCTACTACGATTGCTTTTTATCCATGTCCAATACTCATTCCATTTTCCGGGTTCATAAAGTGGGTCAAAGTCATGAATCTTCATTCCCATTAACTCTTCTCTAGTATATCCTAGACTATTATTTGCAGCATCATTGAAATCGTAGAATGATGCATCCTTATTTACAAAATAAATGGGTGTAACAGCATTTCTAAAAGCAAATTCTAATAATGCTGAAGAACTTGATAGCTCTTTTTTATCTGATATATCTTTCAAATAAGCCCTTAAGGTATAAGCGCCATCTTCGTTTCTATTCGAAAAATGACCCGACCCTTTAAACCATCTAACTTCTTGATTAATATGGATGCGAAATTCACAAGACCATGTCTTTGTAGTATCAATATTTTTGAGAGAATTGATAATGTTCTCTTTGTCTGCATAATTAATACTAGAAAAAATGATTCGAATATCTAATTTGCTTTCCTTTAAATCAATTTTAGGAAAGAGTAACATCATTTCATGATTGGCATATTCAAATTGATAATTTTCCTGAGGGAGTATTGCCAGTTCAAATATTGGCAACGACATACTATCTATAAAATCAAACGATAATGATTCATTGCGATCATTAGCTGATGTAATCGCAAAATTGTTTTGTTCATTAATTTCTGTAAAGTCCGACACTTTCAACTCACTACAAACTTGCCAACAAATACTTATAGTATCCGTTCTATAATTCAATATTGTTAATTGAAATTCTCTGTCATTTATTATTTGCCTGATTAAGAATGGTGTGTTTTTAATGAATAGCTTTTCCTCATTTTTCTTAATAACATTTGAAAGTTCTGTGTTTTTCAACTCAAATACATTATCCCCTAGTTGAGGAAGTATTGATGAGTAATTGCCATGAAGAGATCCCTGAACATCGATAACTATTCCTGTTCTGTTTATTTCTGTTACATAGATTTCTTGTGTCATAAAGGCAAATTAATACATGCAAAGGCTTAAAAGTATAGGAAACACTCGTGTAAATTAAGGACTTGAGAATCTTAGTCCTTGACTTGCAATTTATCGTCTAACTAAAATTATTTTCATGACATTAATCACTATTTTAAGAAAAGCAACATTTGTCAATTCTTGTGTCAAGGACTTTGTTACTACTCAGCTACTTTTAATCGTTAACCAAAAGTGTTTAGTCATACACGCTCAAGGATTTATTAGTATGTCTAATTTATTGTTTCAAAATGATTTAAAATAATTCCTTTTAACCCTACTTTTTCTTTGAAATATCTGTGGTAATTACTCTTGAGTAGAAACTAATATTTCGAAATAATTATTATCAATAAAAATGATACTAACCAATAATAACCTATTTCATTTTTAGGAAAATTGAACATCATCGTAAGTGAGTCATTCCATACTAGCAATGTTCCTTGAATACAATCTTTCTACAAAACTTTCCACAAAGATGTCAGACTAAAAAGGAGACTTATATTTGCGGCTTTAAATAAGCAATATGGCAAATTCGGATATAAGGAATAATTGGACAATCGCAGAGATAAAGGGTGTTTATAATACGCCTCTATTGGAGTTAATTTTCAATGCGGCAACACTGCATCGGAAATATAATGACACTGCCGAAGTGCAGGTATGTACCTTATTAAGCATTAAAACAGGTGGTTGTGGAGAAGATTGTGCTTATTGTCCACAAGCAGCACGCTATGATACAGGTGTAGAAGTGCAGGCGTTGATGAAGAAAAAAGAGGTGTTAGAATATGCCCAAAAAGCTAAGGATGCGGGGAGTACTCGTTTTTGTATGGGAGCTGCGTGGAGAGAGGTGAGGGATAATAAAGACTTTGATAATGTGTTGGAAATGGTGAAAGGGGTAAATCAAATGGGCATGGAAGTATGCTGTACCCTAGGTATGTTGACCGAAACACAAGCACAAAAATTGGCAGAAGCAGGTTTATATGCTTATAATCATAATCTTGACACAAGTAAAGAACACTATACTGAAATAATTTCTACTAGAACTTACGAAGACCGCCTAGAAACTTTGGATAATGTAAGAAAGGCCGGTGTTTCGGTTTGTTGTGGAGGTATCATTGGCCTTGGAGAAACGCATGACGATCGTATTAAAATGCTACATACTTTGGTAACAATGGAAGAACATCCTGAGAGTGTGCCAATTAACTCTTTAGTACCGATTGCAGGTACCCCTTTGGCAAGCAATGAAAAAGTAGATATTTGGGATATGGTTAGGATGATTGCTACTGCAAGAATATTAATGCCCAAAACAATGGTTCGATTGAGTGCAGGTCGTACAGATATGAGTATCGCCGAACAGGCTTTATGTTTCATGGCAGGTGCGAATTCAATCTTTGCAGGAGACAAGCTTTTAACTACTCCTAACCCTAGCTTCGACGATGACAATTTAATGTTTAAATTACTTGGTCTTGAACCAAGAAAGGCATTTAAAGAAGAAAAAGCATACTTACATGAAATGGCTAACTAGTGGTTAGATATTGGTGGTTAGTTGTTAGCAAAATTCACATAGTTACTAATAACTAACCACTAAAGAGGGTGTTTAGTCGTTCGTCAGTATAGTCTTTTACAAAGAATAGGATGTTGTCGTATGACTCAAATTCTTCTTTTTCGTGCATCGTAGTAATCACCACACAGTTCATCCCTGCATTTGCAGCAGCCTCTACACCTTTTGGGGCATCTTCGAATACGATAGAATCAGTAGGAAGTATTCCTAATTCTTTAGCTACATTTAAGAAAGTTTCAGGGTGTGGTTTACTTGTAACCACATCATCAGCACTTACAATCGAGGTGAAATATTTTCTTAGGTGGAGACCATCAAGGATAAAATCGATATTGAACATGATGGCAGCAGAACCAATTCCCATCACAATGTTTTTCGCTAAAGCCTTATCTACAAAAGCTTCAAATCCATCAATACATTTCATTAGTGGTTTGAAAGCGGCTTGATATTGCTTTTCCTTTTCGATAGAAAGATCTCGCATCTCTTCTTTTGTAAACTTTCCCTCTCCAAAGATTCTAATTAATAACTCTTCGTTTTTTCCATACATCTGAGCTTTCACTTCTTCCCAAGTAAGACCTCCATTTAGTTTGTTATTTACAATGTTTTCCCATGCAATTGCATGAAATCCCATGTCGTCGATTATCGTTCCATTCAAATCAAAAATAAAACCCTTCGGTGTTGCCATAATCATATATTATCGTGAGCGGTAAAAGTAATAAGTTGTAGGTAATAGGTTTAAATTTTACGTTTTAGTCACGAACAACTTAAAACCTATAACTTAAATCTGTCTAGTGATGAGTACTATCTGTAGTTGATACATTTTGATAAGCACCTACAACCCTACCCTTCATTTGTCGTTTATTCACTTCCATCTTATTCAATTCACTTGTTTTAATTAAGATACTTGCTTCAGTTCCTGAATGGATAAAATATTTCTTCCCTTCATAATTAATTGAACCAAAATCACCAATCCAACTATTTGCTAAAATTCGGTATGGGTCATAGTCATTACCATTTTTTGTTCTTCCAAAGGTTAAGTATTTACCTTCGCCTACTTCGAAAGAGATGTAAACCTTATCTGCTAATGCTTGTGTACAAACACCCGGAGTATTCTTTTTTAAGGTAATTATGTTCAAATCCTTCCCGTTCTCAAATCGTACTACACCACTCGTAACCTTTGTTTCTCCCTTTAATATTTCCCTCGAAATCTCCACATCTCTATCTATATAATACTGCAATTGAGAAAGCGGTGTGCCAGTATTTTCAACTTTCTTCCGAATATTCGGACTGAAATAAACTTTTGAACTACTGCAAGAGGTGAAAACCACAATCAATGCTAGTGCATACAAAATATAATTCTTCATATTTATTATTTTTTAAAGCCAAAACCAATTCTGTACCATATAATGATAACCCTAAGCTAATTAACCAGTTTTTCACAATTGAAAGTTTACTTTAAACTTTTCAAGTAAGCCATCTGCCTGAAAAAAACTTGCCAATTTTGCAATTACTTCTTCTACTAAGGCATCCGGACAACTAGCACCACTTGTAATTAAAACTTTTACGGTTTCCTTTTGGGGAAGAAATCCCTGTATTTGAGCTTGTTCTTTAGTTATCCAATTTGTACTGATAATTGCATCTTTACTAAGCATTCTTTTAGCACTATCTATAAAGTAGGTAGGTAGTTTTTTCTCACATAATTCTACCAAATGCGAAGTATTACTACTATTATAACCACCAATTACTAAGGCAATGTCTGCTTCAGTTTCAAGCAATGAACGGACTGCCGTCTGATTATCGTTAGTTGCATAACAGAGCGTGTCTTTTGTATCAGCAAAATGGTTTCCAATTGTATCTTCAGTTAAATGATACTTTGATTTGACCACTTGCTTCAAATAGTCGGAAATTGCTTGTGTATCACTTGCAAGCTGAGTAGTTTGATTAACCACACCAAAACGTCGCAAATCCTTCGCTGCATCAAATCCTGCAGAATGCTTTCCTTTAAATTCTTCGGCAAATGTGGAGGAATCTCTTTCTCCTGTAATAAATTGGGCTAGCTTAATGGTATCGGTCATGTCATTAACAATCACACTAGGACTGTGCAAGGCAGCGTGAGAAAAAGTTGCCCTAGTTTCTTCGTGTTTTGGTTTGCCATGAATGACAATGCTGTAACCTTTTTTAGCAATCTGTTCACTCCTATTCCAAACCTTTTCTACAAATGGGCAAGTAGTATTGTATTTTTCTATAGCAATACCTTTATTTTTAAGTAATGTTTCAATGTCGAGAGTAGTGCCAAACGCAGGTATTAATACAATATCATTCTTAGTAATAGTATCGAAATCTATCAGTTGTTTTCCATAAGTATCTTGTAGGAATATGACACCACCTGCCTCCAAATCAGCATTTACCTGAGGGTTATGTATCATTTCGCTCAATAAATAAATTCGTTTATCCGGATTTTCTGCAATTGTCTTGAAAGCAATTTCAATTGCATTTTCCACTCCATAACAGAATCCAAAATGTCGGGCAAGAAATATTTGTATCCCACCAAAATCCAATAATGTAGGTTCGAAATCCTTCTTGAGTTTATCGTCTATCCTACGCTTATTTTTTATATTGCTAATCAGAGTACTCTTATAATTATCTGGTATTGTAAATTGCTTCATATTACTGTTAATAACGGTGGCAAATGTACAAAGTTTAGTTAGGCAAATATTTGTAAGAATATTTATATAGGAATATAAGAGGTTTTAGTTGTTTGAGAAACTCTTATAGGCTTAATCATAAAAAATCCCCGCCAAAACAGTTCTAACTGCCTTAGCGGGGAAAAGTATATTAATGTAAAATATTAATTTAAGTAGGTCAGCTATTCTTTAGAATATAATTCTAAACCATCAACCTTACACCCTATACCTTACACCTAACTTATTACCTATAACTTAATACCTATAACTTGCATCTTAATTATTCAACATCAAAGGCATCACTAACATCAATAAATCTTCGCCTGCAGCCTGTTCTGATGGCTTAATCAAACCTGCCTTCGTAGAAGTAGATAATTCCATTCTTACTTCAGGAGTATCGGCTGCACTCAACATTTCGATTAGGAACTTGGCATTGAAAGCAATTTGAAGGTCTTCACCATCATATTGGCAATTCATTCTTTCATTACCTTCAAAGTTAAAATCGATATCTTGTGCAGCCATTTGCAATTCGCTTCCTGTGATACTCAAAGCCACCTGATTAGTACTCTTATTACTAAAGATACTTACCCGGCGCAAAGCACTTTGGAAATCAGCTTTTGTCACTACCAATTTATATGGATTATCAGCAGGGATAACCACTTTATAATCAGGGAAACGGGCATCAATCAATCGACAAATCATTTGAATATCGCCATGATTTACAAATAAATGATTGCTATTGTAGCTGATAGTAATTTCATCGTCATTATCGGGTAAAGCGTTACGCAATAGATTCAATGGCTTTTTAGGCACGATGAAACTATCTTCCTTAGTAGCTTGTGTATCCGTTCTTTTATATCTTACCAAACGATGTGCATCTGTAGCAACAAACTGAACATATTCGGGCGTCAACTCGAAAAACACACCCGTCATTGCAGGTCGTAAATCATCGGTACTAACTGCAAATAAGGTTTTATTAATAGCCGTAACTAATGCTCCGCTCGACATTGGGAATCCTGTAGTATCGTCGTTAGAGGGTTCTTTAGGGAAATTGTCCGGATTTTCGCCAGGCACTTTATACTTACCGTTATCGCTCGTAATCTCAACAGCGAAGTTTTGGTCAATATTAAACGTTAGCGGTTGGTCGGCAATGTTTTTCAAAGTGTCAATCAGAATTTTCGCAGGAATACATACCCTTCCATCCGATTTACTTTCAACTTCCATTTGTACCCGCATCACCGTTTCGAGATCGGTAGCAATAATATTCAGCTTTTTTTCTTCAATTTCAAACAAGAAATCTTCCAAGATAGGCAATACCGTATTGGCATTGATAACACCATTAATTTGTTGCAGGTGTTTTAACAAAGACGTAGAGGAAACAATAAACTTCATTTCAACAAAATTATATAAGCAACAAACCTAAGTGTAAATTTTCAATATTAGAATATTGTTAGTACAATTCTTCTTATAAAGATGGATTTATTAGCGATGTTTTATGGATAATACGGTTATTACCTGCACTTTTGCAGCATTCTTTTATAAAAAAATATGTTTTCAAAGAAATTATTGACACCGAATCAAGCATTGGAAAAAGTAAAATATTTCTGTGCCTATCAAGAAAGGAGTCATAAAGAAGTGACAGAAAAATTATATGGCTATGGGCTTTACAGTAAAGATGTCGATCAGATAATAGCTGTATTGATTGAAGAGAACTATTTGAATGAAGAACGTTTTGCCGTTGCATTTGCCGGCGGAAAATTCAGGGTGAAACAGTGGGGAAGACAAAAGATAAAATATGAATTGAAACAAAGAGGAGTTAGTAGTTTTTGTATCAACCTGGCAATTAAAGAAATAGAGGAAACGGATTACATATCAACACTGTACAGTCTTGCACGTAAGAAATGGGAGAGCCTAATTAAAGAACAATTTTATTCAAGGCAAGCAAAAACATCTTCTTATTTGATAACAAAAGGATATGAACAACATTTGATAATAGAAGTCATTGAGAAATTGAAGAATGAAAAAAGTGAGTAATGTTGTACATGTAATTTGGCTAAATTGAAGTTTAGAAATAGTACAAAAAGAACAAACTGAGAAGATTTAATGTAAAGTTCATTTCTTTTTCACTAAACCCGTATGAATTGCTAGACTTGTTAAGTACAACTTTCTTTTTAATAAAATAGGAGTTTTAATAATCAAAATGGACTATCCTTTCCTAAAGGTTTCCCTTATCAACAAATAATCTGATTTCTTCCAACAAAAGAAATCCTTAAGCGTATGTTCTTTCTCTGAATTGAAGAAGTTAAACGCAGAGTATCCAAGATTTATAGTATATCCAATAGTACTGATGATTGCCGCTGCTACAATACCATATTTCTGCGTAAAAATACAATTGCAAATCACAACAAAAACTAAAGCAATACCTGCCCCTTTCACGTCAACTATCAATCTGTTATTACCACCATAATAAGCCGAAAAAAGAGTAAGTACAGATAATGAAAATATACCAGGCAGAAGCAATAAAAATGGCAAATTCATAATATAAAAACTCTTTCCAAAAACGGTACTAAATACAAATTGACCAAACAAGACATCGATTATAAATAGTGCCATAAAGAATTGCATCAACAGCCGGGAAATTATCAAAATATTTTTTGTTATCAATTCTTTGTTGATCCCCTCTGCAATTTGAGGAAGGATTACACTTGCAAGTATCTGAGGGATAATCAATAACATCTGTCCCATTTTTGAAGCTTGAATATAATTGCCTAATTCTGACTGACTACGAAAATGCTCTACAAACCAATAGTCGATCTTGCAAACCAAAAAATATAAGAGGTTTGCTGTAAACGCAATCAACGAATAACGGAATAGGAGCCCAAGTTGATTAATTGTGGGCCATTGAAATGAATTAAATACCTTGTTCTTGATACAATAAATCAGTGCCACTAAAACGCCTTGCAAAGTGAAAAAGATAAAGTAAATAGTCACAACTTGCATATAGGGCATTTGAACTTTATAAAGATAAATTATATAAAATGAGAGCGAGAAATTCACTATTCCAATGGTTATCCCTGGTGAGAAATAGTCTCTTTGAGCATAAAACATTCCTGCAAACAAATTAGCTAGAACAATCCCTACTACATAATATTCTCCATATACAATTGTTGAACTCAACGACACATTTTGAATGGGATAATAACTAAAATAATAATAGAATATTGGTATGAGAATTACGCCAACCACCATTGAAAAGAATAGACCAAACCATGAGAGCGCAACTTTTGGAAGATTCTTATTGGAAGAGAAATATATATAAGCACTATCAATATTGAAACTGCCTACTAAAACTGCTAAAGAGAAAAAATTAGTTAAGAAATAAACCCATCCTGCACCCGCAGCCTGCAAATAACGACTTAGTACTACATTCAAAAATAATATAGCACTGAACTGAAATCCACGCCATATAAGCCCTTGTTGTACTATCTTTTCGAACTGCATTTACAATATTTAATATTAAATCTAATACAAAGAAAAGCAATTAGTGAAATCTAAATTATCTGCCTTTTCTATTCTTTCGAGTTGTAAATATATGTTGCAAATACAAGTTGCAAGACTCCTCTCTCAAGTTGTTGATTTGAGATTCAAATTAAGTATTATGTAGAATTATTAAGAATTTAGTGAAATAGTCATTAAAAAACAAATCACTCACCTTTCGTGCGTTCCAATTCTCCCCTGATTAATAATCTGCCTAAATATATTTTTGACTGATTGTATTTAGTCGGATTTAGGGTGATATCCTCGGTATTTCGTCCAAGAATCGCCATTTTGTCTGCCTTTTTATCCGATACTATCAACTTTACATGATGTACGCCTGACTCAACTTCAATCATATCAAACTGACCTCGATAGCGATTATTACAATTAACATTAAATCTATTCAAAACTGCAGTTTCGCTACTATCCGTAATGACTGCTTTTGTAATCCTTGCATTATTTGTTGGCAATAGCCTGACCTTCTTACCATCAATTTCAACTTCAAGTTGTCCCACCTCGGGACCACCGATATCAAAAATGCCAAATGCATTTCCTACAAATGAAAAGCTAAGATATTCGCCAACATTTTCGGCTTGCATCAAAGTAGAAAACCAAGGATTGAACTGTTTGAAATTTTCTACCCCATCTGTTCTTCCCTCTTTCCAACCTTTACTGAAAGAAACATTTGCATTCAAAGGATACCAATTTGCATTTTCCCAATTGCCTTTTAACAATGGCTTTGGCAATACATGATTAGTGACTTCAGCTGTTTCTTCCTTCATTTTATTGAAAGCCCTGACAATTGAAGCGGCATATAAATTGCCCCCTTCTTGTGTAGGATGAACGCCATCTTTTGAGAATATAATCTTACCCGAAACAGGATTTGATGCAGCAAATACAAGTTTTCCCTCCTTTTCTAGAAAACTTGTCTCCATTCCTAAATGAATAGAAGGGAGGTTATAATGGACAGCTAACTTTTCTAAGGATTCAATATTCGGAGGATATTTTCCTGATGAATAAAAATGTGTCTGCGCTTTGTAAATGGTATAAATCAAACAAATATCTGTTTGAGGATTGTGTTTGATAATTTGTCTGATAATACCTTCCATTGCTTCATTAGGACCTCCATTCACTGCAAATTCCACAAACACTAAATCAGGATGATATTTTAACACCTGTTCTTGCAGCCTACATGCCCCTAAGTCAGTACCTGTTCCTGAAACACCTGCATTTACAGATTTGATAGCAATAGCAGGAAAAAGACTTTGTAAATATGCAGCACACTGCAACCTGTAACTCTCATCTGCACGGGTAATACTTCCTCCTAAATAAGCGATAGTTACGGGTTTACCACTTTTTGCTTTTGAAAAAAAATTGGGTAGTCCACCCCTAATAGAATACTCATTTTCATTTTTAAAATCACTTACCTTAAACTTTCCGAAAGTCGGATTTACTGAAAATGTTAAAGGCATTGCACCCGTTTGACTTGCAGCTATCAAACTATCACTTGTCCGATTTTGATTTTGCTGTGCAATAGAAAATTGACACCAAAACAATAGGATTGTTATCGAATAAAATGTTTCTTTAAAGCATATTCTTTTCATTTGATTCAGTTTTGATTAAATATTTTATAGATAATAGCAATATCCCTACTAATCTTCATAAAAATCTTTCTTTAACCTTGTTATAAAGCAATTTACGACTTTCATAAAACAAATTTATTTTTCGATAATGAAGAATCCCTGCAAGGATTTTAAACCCTTTAAAAGGTTATTGTACTCTCCGTAAAATAGACATCTTTTCTTACCTTATTAATCGGTTGCCCTTCCAATAAAATCTCTTTTCTTAAGCGGATATCCTCCGATGAGGCACCTATTTTCAACTCATATTTACCTGGCGAAATCGTCCAATTGCCATTTTTATAATGTGCTAAAATTTGAGGAGAAACAGAAAATGAAACCTTCTTCTTTTCGCCCGTTTTCAAGATTATCCGCTCAAATCCTTTCAATTGTATCGGTTTCAATGGCTGTCCATCCATAGGTGACAAATAGAGTTGCACTATTTCTGTCCCTGACAGCTTACCAGTATTTTGAATGGTACAAGAAACTGCAAACTGTTTATCCTGTGTAGTTATCTTTTTAGATACTTGAATATCATTATATTTAAAAGTGGTGTACGACAACCCGTATCCAAAGGGATGACTGACCAAATCGTCTGTTGCAGTCCCATCATTATAACAAATCTGATTTTTGCTTTCTGTCTTTGGATAGCTAACACTTAATTTTCCGGAAGGATTCACATTTCCCAATAATAAATCTGCCACAGCATTTCCGCCCTCTTCTCCAGGATACCAAGCTTGTAATACTGCTGCACATTTCTGTTCAATATCACTAATTACCTGCGAACGACCACCAAAAACAACTAAAACAACGGGCTTTCCTGTTGCAATCAATTCGTTGACAAACTTCTCTTGATCGCCAGGCAAACGAATTCCTTTTCTTTCACGCCCTTCGCCACAAAGTGTCGGATTTTCGCCTACAGCAGCAATAATCACATCACTATTTGCAGAAATCTCAATCGCCTTTTTCCAATCGGTAACATCTGCCGACTTCATCAACATGAGTTTAAGTGCCTTCGTACGAGGGTCGCTATCGCCTGCACGAACAATACCGGCCTCATTGCTACTACTCCAATCGCAACCACGTTCATAGTTCAAAACATTCTTTTTGTCCAGCTTATTTTGCAAGGCCTCTCGCATTGAAATTAGCTTTGGATTATTTGGGTCAACTTTTCCGCCCCACCAAAATGAATATATTGATTGATAAGTATAGTCGCCTAACAAACACCAAAAAGTATTCGCATTCGGTCCTACTAATGCTATCTTTTTTGCCTTATTATTCAAAGGTAAAATGCCATTATTTTTCAATAACACAACAGACTCGCAGGCCAAATCATAAGCAGTTTGACGATATTCGGACTTATCAATATTTATTTTTCCATCGCTATAGAGAATAGGGTTCTTGTCCAATAATCCAAGATTTGCCTTAAGGGTCAAGGCTCTTTTTACCGCCTCTTCAAATCGCTTTTCTGAAACCAAACTGTCCTTAATCGCATCAAGTAAGAAAGGATAACTGATTGGGTCACTAAATTCCAAGTCATTTCCTGCATTGATTGCATCTATAGCCCTACCCTTTAATTCTTTTTGAGAATTACCAGTCCATTGACGACTTACAGCAGAATAATCACTCACCACAATTCCATCGAAACCAATATATTTTCTCAATATCTCCTTTAAAAGGGTATCGCTCGAAACTGTATTCTTCCCTCTAAACTGATGATATCCTGTCATTAGTACCTTACTATTTCCTTGCCGTATCATTGCCTCATGAGGAAACAAATACTCTTCCACAAGTTCTTTATCATTGATTGTCTTGCCTGCACCGTAGGCTAAAAAATGTTTACTACAAGCTGCCACCCCATATTTCAGGCCGTTCTTTTGTAACCCATCCACAAACGCCACCCCCATTCTTGCAGCCAAATAGCCATCTTCTCCATAACTCTCTTCCAAACGAGGCCAATGAGCACTTCTAATCACATCAACCATCGGTGACAATGCCAATGTACCACCTATAGAACGCATCGCCTCAGCAGTCTGTTCCGTTTTTTTAGCAGCTAATTTAGTATCCCAAGTACATGCCACACCAATCTGTTGAGGATAAACAGTTGCACCAAGGGCAGCAACTCCAGTAATCGCCTCCTCATGAAAGATAGCAGGAATACCTGTAGGGGTTTCCTTGACAAGATAGTTTTGCAATTCCTTTACAAAATCCCTTAATTGTTCTGAACCAACATCTAAGGCACAGGCATACTGACTGATATGCCCAATACCATTTGGAATGACTTTTCTGCATTTTTCTAATGAGAGTTTACTGTTTTCAAGCAATGAAACAGGACGAATACCACTTAATTGTGCGAGCCGTTCATTTTGTGTCATTCGATTATAAATCGAATCAACCACATGCCGAATAGCAGGTGTTGAAAACGGTTGTTGCTTTAATGGAGAGGGGCTACTGTTTTGAGCTAACCCTGAATATGTAAAAGCTGTAAATGCTGCTATTGTAAAAAAAGTACTTTTCATTTGTTAAAACTTACAACGTATAACTTTCCAAAATTAATCTGCCCGATATAATATCCACTCGCCTAAACTCGGAGGGAATTTCTCATTCTTCAACAGCAATCTAAACTTCTGTGATTTAATTTGTTTAAATGTCTCCGTAGAACCTGTTCCTTCTGAGGTAGAACTAATCACTTCTTGCCAATCCTTACCGTCAAAATATTGTAGCGTATGTTGTTGTTTTACACCCGACCAAGGATGCCAAGGTTCTACTAATGCCAAGGCATTAATGTTATAGGCTGCACCTAAATCAATTTCAAGTGTCGCATTCTTCTCTCCTTTTGCTGCCGCCCATTTTGTTTTTGGGTCGCCATCTGTTAAATAAGATGGATTACTTGCTGAGTCTTTAGATGATACTGTGACCAATTTATTAGCTGCAGGAGGTGGAGATACGATAGGTTCTCCCACAAATTCAACCGCTACAACTGAGGCTACCTTATCAGGTGCATAAGCAGGCAACATGATTGTACTTTTACCCTTTGACGGTGTCACTAATAAATTTTTCTTCCTGTCGGCTAATAGATATGCCTTTGTGATTTTATTTCCTAATGGAACGTCTAACTGACCATCCTTTGGCCAATCAAATACATGTAGATATAGGGTTTGCCCCTTTCTTGTTGCCCTTCCCCATGATAAAAAAGGAAATGGACTGCCTTTAGTTCCATATACAGCATCTCCATTCAACTTCAACCATTCTCCCATTTCCTTCAAATTCTGCTGACAAACTTGCGGAATGATTCCTTCAGAGGTTGGCCCTACATTTAATAAGAAGTTACCCCCTTTGCTTACAATATCCACGAGTTTCATTAATAACTCTTTGGTGCTTTTCCAATTCTCATCATAAGCATTATAACCCCAATGTCCATTCATCGTCATACAAACTTCCCAGTTTTTGCCAGGGAAACCTGTTGCTGGAATAAATTGTTCGGGTGTTTCTAAGTCGCCACCTACTCCACCTCCTAACCTATTATTTGTAATAAGATTTGGATATGGTTTTAATTCATTGGCAATTTCTTGAGCCATTTCTTTGGTAATACCAATCGGAGTATCCCACCACAACACCGCAACATCGCCGTAATTTGTCAATATCTCTCTCACTTGAGGTACGACAATATCATCCACATATTTTTTCATATCCCCTACATGAGAAGAATCCCAATTACCGCCCGAAACAGCACCACCTCTATGATGCCAATCCTGTGCTTGAGAATAATAGAAACCGAGTTTCATATCATACTTTCTACAGGCCTCGGCCAATTCTTTTAATACATCTCGCTTAAAGGGAGTTGCATCTACGATATTAAAGTCGGACGCAGTAGATTTAAACATGGCAAATCCATCATGATGTTTTGAGGTAATTACCATGTATTTCTGTCCTGCTGCCTTTGCAACTTTCACCCATTCTTCCGCATTAAATTGTGTGGGATTAAACTTCTTTGTCAACTGTGCATATTCATTTACAGGGATTTTAGCAGAGTTCATAATCCATTCCCCATAATTAGTTTTCTCTCCCCATTTTCCCGCAGGAACAGAATAAACACCCCAATGAATAAACATCCCAAACTTTGCATCCTTCCACCATTCCATTTTAGGGTCATCCTTTTTTGTCTTAATACCCACTTCTACATTTTGGGCTTGTACGTTAATCACACAACATACAAGTAGAATTGCCCATACACTTTTTCTCATTTTTATCTATTTTGTTTATTATTTTAATCACTAAAATCCTGCGTTCCTTGTCTTTACTTTGTTTCCTTAGTGGTAAAGCTTAAGGATTAGAATATTATTCTGATACTTTTCCTGCAAATTATCTCAATCAAAAACCCTTGTGTTCCTTGTTTTCACTTTGTTTCATTAGTGGTAAAACTTAAGGATTAGAATATTAATCTGATACTTTTCTTTCAAATTATATCAATCAAAAATCCTTGTGTTCCTTGTCTTTACTTTGTTTCCTTAGTGGTAAAGCTTAAGAATTAGAATATTATTCTGATACTTTTCCTGCAAATTATCTCAATCAAAAATCCTTGTGTTCCTTGTCTTTACTTTGTTTCCTTTGTGGTAAAGTTTAAGAATTAGAATATTAATCTGATACTTTCGTAAAAATTATATCAATCAAAAGTCCTTGTGTTCCTTGTCTTTACTTTGTTTCCTTAGTGGTAAAGCTTAAGGATTAGAATACTATTCTGATACTTTTCTTTCAAATTATATCAATCAAAAATCCTTGTGTTCCTTGTCTTTACTTTGTTTCCTTTGTGGTAAAACCCTTTTTAATCAGTAATAGACTTCAGAGGTATTGCAACGTTTACTGAGTACTTTCTTTTTTCAAACCCTAATGCTCCAAACAATAACTTAGGTACTCCCTTTTCGGTATATAAACAAGGACGTTCCAACTTATCATCCGAGAGTGTTCCATCCTGAAACTTTAATTTCAAGGGAATAACCTTCGGATATTTTGATGACTCCCAATGAATACCATCCTTAGAACTTAATAAAGCCAAAGCAGATTGCTTTTCCGTAAAATAGCCTATCACATCTCGAACAATCGCATAATTTGTTCCTTTATAATTCCATAAAAAAGGGTCTTCTGCCAACATCCACGCACTGTCACTACCCTTCGCCTTTCCTTCGAAAATTGGTTG
>CANCPA010000021.1 GCA_947379895.1 Chitinophagaceae bacterium
TCAGACAGTTTAGAGAAGACCGCACGCCCTTTATTAGCTTTATCATCGAATCGGGTATTATTCCTGGTATTAAAGTAGATAAAGGGGAGAAAAAAATGGCGGGGCATTATGGTGAAATGATTACAGAGGGTATTGATGGATTAGAAGAAAGGTTAACTGAATATGCTCTGCTCGGCGCACGATTTGCAAAATGGCGTTTTGAAATCATCATTGATAACTATATTCCAAGTAGAGGCTGCATTGATGCAAATGCGTATACCATAGCTAGATTTGCAGCAATTTGTCAGGAGGTGGGACTAGTTCCGATTATTGAACCGGAAGTCATGATGACGGGCGAGCATACTATTTCAAGATTCTACGACGTTACCAAAGACGTGCTTCACTCAGTTTTCAATCAGTTATATAAACAGGGAGTCCTATTAGAAGGTATTATCTTAAAACCCAATATGGTAATTTCGGGTATGCAATGTCCTTCACAGGCCACTGTAATCGAAGTTGCCGAGGCCACTATCAATTGTATGTTACAAACAGTTCCGGCAGCAGTTCAGGGTATTGCTTTTTTGTCGGGTGGTCAATCCTGCAAATTAGCATCTGAACATTTAAATGAAATCAACAAAACAATGACTCATAAAGTTCCGTGGGCATTGACATTCTCCTATTCACGTGCCATTCTGTTGCCTGTATTGGAAATTTGGAAGGGTAAGCATGACAATATTGAAATTGCACAATGCGAATTGCTACACAGAGTCATTTGCAATTATGCTGCAAGAAGAGGAGATTATAGTACCACACTTGAACGGGCATAGTCTCTTTAAATTATCAAATCCATTTTATTAATTAACTTTTAATTATTGGAAAATGAAAATTAAATTTATCGTAACATTCTTTTTGTTTAGTATTTGTTTATTCAACAGTGCACACGCTCAACTTGATGTCAACTTTAATATTGGTTTACAACCTGCATGGGGCCCTGTAGGATATGATAGAGTTGAAAATTATTATTTGCCTGATATTGAAACCTATTATAACCTGTCAAGTCATCAATATACTTATCTGGTAAATGGACATTGGGTATCCGCCTATTCGCTTCCCCAAAATTGTAGAAACTATGATTTATTTAAAAGTCACAAAGTAGTGATGAATGTCAAGAAACCTTATTTAAATCATGCCGTCAATCGTATTAGATATGCTAGTTTTCGAAATAAACATGATCAAGCAGCTATTCGGTCTAGTAGAGATAGACGTTATTTTGAAAATAAAAGCCATCCAAAACACAATGAATGGGAAAATAATGGTCATGACAACAGAAATAAGAATGATGGCAATAAAGGCCATAGAAATGAGGAACAAAGAGAAAGTAAAGAGAATGGTAATCATGACAGATAATTCTACAGCAGAAGTGGGGAATTAAATTAAGCCATTACCATAAACTTAGGTACTTTAATTTCAAAATTATTATAATCAAATCCCTTTATCCAAATGCCGATAATTTGCAATATTTAGCATCGGGATAATACATATACACACAAGAACCTTCTTTTATATAATTGATAATTGGCTGACATAGTTCCTCAGGTACCGCAGGGCATCCCTGACTTCTGCCTAATCGACCACAACTCTTAATGAATGATGCACTCACATAAGTAGCTCCATGCATCACAATGCCTCTACTTTCGGCGCCATCATTAATGCCTCTTTCCAATCCCTTTAAGCGCATCGATATTCCGTGATTGCCAACATAAGTTTCTGCAGTTGAATAAAAGCCTAAACTCGATTTGAAGGAATTCAATTTGTTTGCAAATGAAACAGCATACTCATTTCCAGAGTTTCTACCATGAGCCACATACGTATTAAAAACTACGATTGCCTTATCTACATCTATTATATAGAGTCTTTTGGCGTTTGAGGACTGCGAAAAATCAATGATTGTCAATAATCCCGACCTTAGCAATTGCTTGTTTTTATTGAGTAAAGTCCATCCCGAAATTGCCTTGTCAAACACAATTCTCTTTAAGCCGATATTGGAAAGAAGTAATTGATCATACAATTTCGGATAATCGGATGTTTGATTTGTTCGAAATGCACTTGAACGATTATTAAAATCAGAATTGCCCCTTGTTCCCACTAATACAAGTAAGAGTATAAAGCTGATGCGTAAGAAACTATAAAATTGTTTTGGCATTATATTAATTTGATGAAAATATTTTTTGTATATACAAATATGAAGCCAAGCTTAAAAGCTAAATGTTAATAAAGTGAATAAGGGGAGAGAATCTGTTAAATTTGCACTTATTGATACACTATATAGTTAAGTACTCTATTAATAAAAAGTAATGAAAAAAAAACTAACAGACATTTGGAGCATTCTAATGGAATCTTTTAAGAATTTTTCGGAAAATAAATCCATGAGGATGAGCGCCGCTTTAGCCTATTACACGGTATTCTCCCTTGCACCGATGTTGATAGTCATCATAAGCCTATGTGACATATTTTATGGCAGGGAAGCAATTGAAGGGAGTATTTATGGGCAAATTAAAGGGTTTGTTGGCGACGCTCCTGCACTTCAAATTGAATTGATCATACGAAATGCTACTACATCAAATGATAATTTATGGGCGTCATGTATAGGAGGAATTTCCTTAATATTAGCAGCAACAGGGATCTTTTCTGAAATTCAAGATTCAATCAATGAAATATGGCGACTAAAGGCAAAGCCTAAAAAAGGGTGGGTAAAAGTGATAGTAAATAGGGTTCTCAGTTTTTCGATGGTAGTAAGCCTCAGTTTTATCTTGATGATTTCGTTAGTAGTCAATTCTGTTATGGATATGATTGGCAACCAATTATTGAAATTCATGCCCGAAATAACGCTTTATTTGGCAAAAGGATTCAATTTGCTATTGACGTTTATAACCATAAGTATTCTGTTTGCAGTCATATTCAAGGTGTTGCCTGATGCACGTATAAAATGGCGTGATGTATTTGTGGGTGCCATCACTACTGCCTTGCTATTTGTTTCGGGCAAGTTTGCCATCGGATTTTATTTGGGCAGCAAGCATATTGGCAATACTTACGGTGCCGCAGGTTCGTTGATTGTAATATTGTTGTGGGTATATTATTCGGCAGCAATCCTATATTTTGGTGCCACTTTTACTAGAGTTTATGCGCGCTATAAAGGTCATGACATTTATCCAAATGATTATGCAGTATGGATTAAAGAAGTGGAATTGGAAAGCAAGGACTCTATACAGTCGGGCAAGAACGAGACTGAAAAATGAATGATATAAATGTAAATTAACACGCTTACTTGCGAAACATTCTGAACTATTTATTAATATTCCATTTCTTTTGCAATTGAATAACGACTTTAATTATCTTCCTTTATGATGTCGAATAAGGCAAGTTTTCCAACCATACTTCACAAAGAAGTGGCAGAAATTATAAGAGACTATTTTTTAAAAAATTCACTTGTTGACACAGTCTTGTTAGTAAATTCATGTGCTAGAGGTAAAGCAGTACCTGAGAGTGACTTGGATTTTGCAATTTTAGTAAAGCCAGACACTACTAAAGAAGAAATAAAAATTATGGAGCAAAGTTGGTGTGATTACACTCTTAACCAAAAAAGCATTTTGAAATTTAAAAATTCTCATCAATTCGCTCATATTCATTTAGATATAATTGAAGGGATTTACACACCTCAAAAAATAGAAATAGGGGAGCCCATTGATTATTTTGAAATTGAGATTGGAAATCAAATTTGTTATTCAGCTCCAATGGGAAATATAGGAGACTATTTTATAGCACTAAAAAGCAGATGGTTGCCTTATTATAATGAGGAACTTAGGATACAACGCTTAACAATGGTTAAAAACGCCTGTGAATATGATATAGAACATATTCCTATTTTCGTAAAGCGAGATTTATACTTTCAAGCTTTTGATATTTTGTACAAGGCTTTACATGAATATTTACAGGCACTATTTATAGCAAATAAAATGTATCCTATCGCATATAACAAATGGATTAAAGACCAAGTTGCTAATCAATTGGATAATCCTATTTTATATAGTCAACTTTGTTCAATCCTATCTATATCGAATTTTGAGGGTAATGATATAATTGATAATTCGAGAAAACTGAAAGAGCTATTAAATGATTTAAGATAAATTGTATTTTATACCCGCTGAAATATAGTTAATATTTACTTCCTATTAAAAAGGGTTACACTCAGTTTCAAGCTATAAATTTCTATTTATAAAGTATTGCCACAGAATACATTGTAAATAGACCTTTTTCATAAGTATTGCAGTAAAATAGTTTATAAATAGACCCATTCCATAAGTATTGCAGTAGAATAGTGTATAAATAAGTTCATTCTATAACTATTGCTGTAGAATAGTTTAGGAATAGCACCATATTATAAGTATTGCCGTAGAATAGTTTAGGAATAGACCCATTTCATAACTAATGCTGTAGAACTAGTTAGGGAATAGAAATCTTTAAAATCTAAAATCAATTACATAAGGTTGAGTTGAAAAGAATTGAGAAAAAGTCAATTGTGTTACCAGTATTTTTTCAATTTTTTATTGACAATTTTATTTCAGTAGAGACATTACAACAATAATACCCCATAAGAAGACACAAAATGACTAATTTTTCGATTTATTTTTATTTATTTTGGTTAAACAAATATAAAAGACCATTTATATCTAGAAATAGGTAGATTGCAGAGTTACAAAATTTTGTAATCTTAAAAATTTGTCGTCATGTTAAAAATTTGGTCTTTTGAGAGTAATCCTTTTTTAAATGTTTCAAAGAAAAATTTTAAAAAAGCAGTCAAAATTTCTTCCTACACCGATGCCCAATTATTTGCTAGAAAAGCAGATGCATTCTTCGGGCCTCTTTATTTGTCTTATCACGTATTTCACCTCGCCTTAGTGGCAGCCTACAATACTTGGAAGGCACAAGGTGGAACATTAAAAGGTTCTACAGCTTTAGTGGAAATTAAATTAGCCCAACTTAGTCCAGGGAAAATTGGTGAATGGGATTTATCAATTCAAGGTGTATTTAAGAAGAAAACACCCGGATACATTGCAATTCTGCCGAATGGTCATAAACCCTTTCAAACAGGGGATAAATTAATGCGAATTAATGCCATTCAACAATTAAAAACAAATTTAACGGGAATTGTAGCCTTAGTCGCAGTATTAACAGATGTTACCACATTTTACGATGAAATTGTAAGTGCAAACACTACACAGCAAGGTAGTAAAGGCACAAAATTTTCTTATAGTGCCTCAGTTTTGTTAATCATAAAAACTACTATGGAGGAACTCTATGCTATTTTAGGTGATTGTATGAGACATTTCAAGACAAATCCTGTAGAAGTTAGAACTCTTTTTGATTTGGAAACAATCAGGAGCCAAAAACAATCTGTTTTTACGGGCCTCGTACCTATAAATGGGCATACGATGATTGTAGAACGTACATTACTGCCTACCGATTCATTCGATGCAATTGTGGATGGTGATACTTATCTTAGTTTTTATCGGGCAATTAATCGGGAAGATAGTTCGAATGGTTACACAATAATCACAGTAGATACGATGACAAATAGGACAATACTTGGTAGTGATTTTAAACTTGATGTTGCCAATAAATATTTGTGTGTAGTAAATACATCAACAATTGTTGCAGGGCATTATGAACTAAACTTTAGCTAATTTTAAAAGGTTAATGGTTAATTATTAATGGTTAATTGTTAATGTATAATTTATCATTAACAATTAACCATTAATTAAATTATAAAAATGAAGTCATCTAAATCTTTTTTGAGAATAAGGATTATCTATGTAGCCACAACTGTTTTTTTGGTTGCCCTCTCTGTATATACCTTTATTCAGATAAAAAATTTGACGGATACATCTGAGTTAATAAACCACACAAATCAAGTTACACAATCACTTCAAAAAATTTCTACAGATATTATTTTAGCGGAGAGCAGTAAAAGGGGATTTCTATTATCAGGCGACTCTATACATTTAAGAAAAAGAGATTCAGCCCTTACTAAACTTTTTTCAGAACGTTCACTATTATTTCAACTTGTAAGTGATAATACGCAACAATTAAAGAATCTCTCGATTCTAGATAGTGCAATTCAAAAGAAAGTAATGAGTATCCGCGATATTCCTAATTCACAAGCGTTCCTCCTTTCGAGGCCATTTACACAACCTAATATAAAATACTCTGTAAAATCGATGGATTATGTGAGGCTTAATATAGATGTAATGATAGCCGAAGAGTCATTGTTATTGGCACATAGGACGGTTGAGTATAGTAATCAATCATTTATGACCCCAATTTTCATGATTGTCTTTTTTTTAGGGGCACTCATCATCTTGTGGGCATCTTACCTCAAAATTACGGCTGCACTTAAAGATGCACATGAATTACAAAATAAATTGACTATTCAAAATATAGGCATTGAAAATCGTTCTCAAGAACTGATTATCGCCAATCAAAAACTTCAATTTGAAAGTAGAGAAAAAGAAAATCGGGCGGCAGAATTAGTAATAGCAAATGCTAACCTATTGCTTGAAAGTAATGAGAAAGAAAAACGCTCAAAAGAATTAGTAATTGCGAACGCAAACTTGTTACATGAAAGTACTGAAAAAGAAAAACGTTCAGCCGAATTGATGATTGCAAATGCTAAACTATTATTTGAAAGTACGGAGAAAGAAAATCGTTCTTCTGAATTGATAATTGCAAATAGAAAGTTGTTGTATGAAAGTACGGAGAAGGAAAATCGGTCTGCTGAATTATTGGTTGCAAATAAAAAGTTGTTGCACGAGAGTACTGAAAAAGAAAATAGAGCAGCAGAATTAGTCATTGCCAATTCAAAGTTATTGTATGAAAGTAATGAAAATGAGAATCGTTCGGCAGAATTAGTGATAGCAAATGCAAACTTATTACATGAAAGTAAAGAGAAAGAAAGCCGAGCTGCTGAATTGGTAATTGCCAATTTAGAATTGGCATATCAAATAGAAGAAAAAGAAAAGCGTGCAGAGGAACTGATGAATACAAATAAAGAATTACAGTTGTTTGCACAAATCGCAAGTCATGATTTGCAGGAACCACTTAGGAAGATTCAGATGTTTGCCTCAAGGATAAAAGAAAAAGAAGTCCCGAATTTTTCTGATACAGGAAAGGCACATTTTGAAGTGATACAAAATGCAGCGGAAAGAATGCAAATTCTAATACAGGATTTAATAGCTTATGCACAAACAAATAATGAAGAAAGGAAGTTTGAAAATATTAACTTAAATGAAATTATCAATGATGTCATTAAAGAACTTAGTGAAGTGATTGCTGAAAAAGGTGCAACAATTGAACTCGGTGAATTTTGTTACGCAAGCATCATTCCCTTTCAGTTCAGTCAATTAATGAATAACCTTATTTCAAATGCATTAAAATTTTCTAATCCTGAGGTTCCCTGCATTATTAAGATTTTTAGTAGGATAGAAAAGGGCGATAAAAACATAAGTACAAAGCTTTGTCCTAAGAAAAAATACTGTCATATTACATTCTCCGACAATGGTATTGGCTTTGATACTGTTTACAATGAAAAAATATTTGAAATATTTCAACGCCTACATGGCAAAGAAGTATATATAGGCACAGGCATTGGTCTAGCTATTGTGAAAAAAATTATAGACAATCACAATGGACTCATCACGGCTGTTGGCAAACCAAACGAAGGCGCCACGTTTGATATTTATTTACCCATAAATTGAATGAAATGAGCAATTACTACAAAACACTAAATGTGTTGCTTGCTGATGACGATGAAAACGATCGTATGAATTTTAAAGAAGCCTTAGAAGAATCAAAGATGGAAACGTCTCTTGTTTCAGTAAATGATGGTGTAGCATTGATGGAATATCTGATGCGAGAGGATATCGAACTGCCAAAATTATTATTTCTCGATTTGAATATGCCACGTAAAAGTGGGATGGAATGTTTGAAGGAAATTAAGAGTATCACGAAATTAAGAGACATCGTAATTGCTATTTATTCGACTTCTTCATCAGAGAAAGATATTGAAGATACTTTTTATAGTGGGGCAAATGTGTATATGAGAAAGCCAAATGATTTTGGAAAATTAAAGGAGTTATTGAATAAGATAGTCACATCAGTTAATGTTTATAGTGATCCTCCATTCAATATTGCGAATTTCTTATTGAAAATCATGTAAGTTCAGTAAGGGGAGAGTAATAATTAATTGATTTTATGAATTAAGATAGGCAGTTACCTTATCAGGAACTGCCTATCTTAATATTTTTAGATTTTGTGAATTGTTTACTTTTCTTAATTCAAAATCTTTTATTGCTGACTCGAAATACTCAATTTTTAATCGGACTTTTCTTCTTTTGCTAGTTCAATTAATTCTTCATATTCCTTAGAAAGTTCTGCTGTTTCGTGCTCTGTCCTTTCTTCAATACTAATGAATTTATTATTTGCGTCTGCATGTGATGCTATTAATTCATTCACCTTTAAATGAAGAGAAGCAGAAAACCGATTGAATGATTTTTGTATTACAAATAAGGTAAGAAAAGTAAGTCCTAGAATTAAATCGCCAATTTTATCGTGAACTGAATATTGTGCAAATTCTTTACTACACAGCCAATAAATTACTGTAAAAAATGCAAGGATAAAAGTTATTGGATTACCTAATATTAAATTTGCAATTGAAGTTAGCTTTTCAAAACTAATTTCTAAATGCCTATATAATTTCTTGATGTTCTTCAACTTTTAAATTCTTTTTATAGATTATTCTACCCCATTTTACATTGTTCCAATATCGTTCATGAAGATAATAGGCAAAAGAAGTATAGATATTACTTACAATTAAAAATTTGATAGTAACATTAATCTGCTTAGTGAAAAAATAGATGAATAAAAAATCAAGAACAATAATAATAAGTCGATAGGAAATAGTTTTGACTAATGATCTTTGATATTTTTCTTTTGCTCTATGTGTATGTGGGAGTAGTCTTTCTATCATTTTTTTGAAGGTACTATTAATATGGGAATAGACGAATGTCGGATTACTTTTTCTGCAACACTCCCAATTAAAAAGAGTTCGACACCTGTTCTGCCATGTGTACCTAATACAATTAAATTGGCCTTCCATTTCTTTGCAACCGTTAAAATTTCTTCTTCAGGTGTACCATCAACAATATATGAAGTCACTTGATGCTCGCTGAAAATAGTTTCAATGAAATGTTGATGTATACGTTCGAAATTTTTCTTTTGACCGTTTTCAATTTCACTTTCCGTCATTACATCTTCATTCATTCCCATCCCCATTCCCATGATATCGTTGTTCAACATAATAATAGGTCTTTCAACTACACTTACTAAAGCAACTCCTGAATGCATTTGTTCTACATATTGTAGTGCTGCAATTGCCACATTTTTCGATTCAGGCTCATTGTCTATTGCAATGAGTATCCTTTGAATATTATTCATAAAAACAATTTTTAAATTTAATAATTTATTTGGAAGAAAAATGGTTGATACTGAGATAAATACAAGGGTAATTAGATTTGACAACTTTTTATAATTGTCAAATCCTAACAAGTCAACTTGATTGAATTCTTGTTATTTTAATACCCTCTATATTCTATTGTTTCTTCAAAAAGTTTGTAGGCTATTTAGATTCAATATTAATAGTAATTACTACTTTTCTAATTCCATTTTAGAATCTTGTTTCGTCATATTTGTCAACTCTAATTCGCATGATATCTTAACTTCATCACTGACCATAAATCCACCTTTTTCTATTGCAGAATTCCAGATAAGTCCAAAATCTCCTCTGTTAATGATTCCTGTAATTGAGAATCCGGCTTTTTCGTTTCCCCATGAATCAGTAATAATACCACCAAATTCAGCATTAAGTTTAATATTTTGTGTTATTCCGTTAATACTCAAATCTCCCCATAAATCATAATTTTCATCCTCATTTGGCGAAATCATTGTGCTTGCTAAAAACGTTATTTGTTTATGGTTTTCTAAATCAAAAAAGTCAGCACTTTTTAAATGTTCGTCACGCTTTTCATCACCTGTAGATATTGAATCAGTATCAATCCATAAATCTATTTCTACTGTTGTAAAATCCTTTCCAGATGTATAGATGCTTGCATCAAACACTTTAAAGTTTCCTTTTACATGAGCAATCATTAAATGCCTTACTTTAAACTCAATTGAACTGTGCATTTGGTCAATCGACCACTTTGTTTCTTTTTTCATTGTTACTATTTTTATTTTTTAAAAACTAAATTGAAATATCTATTTATGTTTTATAAGGATTAACCGATATTAAAAACTATTGCTTAAGACAATTTATTACATCAATTTCTGATTTGTCTTTTTTAATTTCTTGTCGAAGCAATGTAAACAAGCTCATATAAATATTGGCCATCCAAACCAATGCAAATATTGATATCAAATAACCTGTCCAATTAATAGTGAGTAATTTGAAGTCCGTTACCCAAATGAAAAAAAGTGATATATAATGGCTAAAACAATACTCACATGTAAATAGATAAAAGAATTTCCTTTTAAAACTATTATGGCAATTCCTACTTCTTTCAATACAATAAGTACGTGGCTCACGAAATATTTCTTCATTAGTTACTGTCCAAACGATACAAGCTATTGGGATTGGTAAAATGAAAAGCCATAGAAGCTGATTTGCAATGTCCATTATTTAAGTATTGATGAGGAATTTTGAAATAATGAATTATTTTAGTTAATGCCAATAGCCAAGTACCCAATGTAAACCCCTCGGTCGTTGTTGCCAATATCCCTGAGAATAGGCTCTCCCCGCTAAATGTTTGTGCCAATAACCATTACTATGAGTGTATAAATGGTTATTTCGATTCCAAATCCAATTTCCTTCAATCCATACATCATTTTCGTTTATTTTAGGAGGACGCTTCACTTCTTCAAAACAAGGTACTTCTGCAACATGTCCTTCTGCTAAACACCCTACAAATAAATATAGTATGATAAAAATGAGGATAGCAATTAGCCACTTTGTCATTATAAATAATTTTTCTCTGTTGTGTTAAATGTTTGAATATTAGTTTAAAAAGGATTTTTTTTTTTTCAAGAAGGTATAATAATTTTTAGTAAATGATTTATCCGATAATTGGTCTATTCGTAATCTAATTGAAGACATTATATTTTTTTCTTTTTCTTAATGCCATCTTCCAGGCACCCACCGTTTACCTTTTGGACTTTTTTGCCAGAAACCTTGTGAGTACTGTCTTCCTATTATTGGTTTTCTCCAACTTCCGTTATCATGATGGTAAGCATGATCATGTCTATTCCAATTCCAATTACCTTCTATCCAGATATGTGCTACAGTCGGTTGTGGAGGACGTGGCATTTCAATATAAGAAGGTTCCTCTGAAATATATCCTGCACCTAGACAACCGCTAAAGAATATGAGAAGTGAAGATAAACTGATAACTATAAGTAAACTTTTCATTATATGATTTTTTTTTACTAAAGAATTAGCGAGTACAGAAAATGAAATAGTGGGAGTTTAATTACTCCCACTATTTATTAAAACTTTAATCTATCGTAAACTATTTCTAGCTTATTATCAACATTCCAAACTCCAGGAGCATTCCAAGCGATTCTTGCAGCTTCATCTTTTTGATATAAAGAGCTAACAGTTCCTGTAAGAGTTACTCTGTTTCCTATAACATTTACCATGATATTCTGAGTGCTTACTGACCAATTTCTTGCAAGTGCATTTTCAATTTCGTCCCTTTCAACCTCATCTTGAGTTTGTAAATTGATAATAACATTGTTTATCACACCTTTTACTCCAGGTTGTTTAACTGCAGCTGCTTTTGCCGCTACTTTTTGATAGTTCCATTCAAGTTCTCCTTCTAGAGTTACCCAACCATCTTCAACTTTCACTTTCAAGGTGTCATTAGGTACATCCCAATTCCATTTAAAGGCACTCAATATTTCTGTTGCAATTCTGTTGTCATCAATAAAACTAGTGTCACCAAAGTCAACAACAATTTTTTCAACAACAGCCTTTACACCTGCAACCCTTTTAGCAGCATCCTCTGCTTCTGTTTTCTTTGAATAGTTGTTTACAGTTCCTGTTAAGGTAACAACTCCATCTTTACATGTTACGCCAATTTCAGCGGCATTTAGTAAGGGTTCCCACTTAATTGCATCTTGTACATCTTTTTGTAATTCTTCGTTACTTTTCATTTGTTTCTATTTTTAGCTGTGATTGAATTATCACAACATTTTTTTTAGTTTAAATTTGACTATTATTTGCTACCCAATATTTTCAATTTGAGGACTTGTTTAAATCAATAATTTAAAAAGGAATAACTGATTTGTTAGTAAAGTATTGTTTATTACTTTTAGCTTTAAACTTGTCTTTTAACCGAGAAAACTCCAATAGTCATATACCTTTTCCCAATGAATATTGGTATCTGGCCAATGTTCCATATCGAAACCAGGAGCAAGTTCTAACGTTTCCTTTTTCTGGTTGAAAACAAAAAGTTTTTTTTCTGCATCAACTTGAAGTAGCCCAAATGGTATGGCAAAATATTTTGTTGCAATGCCAAGGAATCCCCCAAATTCTATGATGTAATAATCAATTTTTCCTGTGATTATATCAATCATGATGTTGATGATTGTACCTATATGTTCATCTTCAAGATTGTGAACTTCATCACCAATTATCGAGGTGGCTGTTAAGTACTGTAAAGGTCGATTTCTTGCGGGGCCTTCATGGTTAATGCCCGATAAGTTGTCTTCTGTTAATCTGCTCATTGTATTTTTTTTATAATTTTTAAATAGTTTACCTCAATTGAAATTTAGAAGGAAATTTTTAGCCTTTCTTATTGTAATGAACAACTACAATTACCTTCTAACGTGCCACGTATTAGTTACAATGTTAGATAGCCACCGTCAATAGGATAATAGCCGCCTGAAGCATAAGATGCCGCATCCGAACTTAACCAAATAACTAAAGATGCTACTTCGTCAGGCTTTCCTAATCTACCTATTGGATGTTTTATAGCCAATTCAGCTTTAGTCTTATTATCCAACTTATTTAACAAGGGAGTGTTTATAAACCCTGGTGCAACACAATTAATTCTGATACCTTTTGAAGAATATTCTATTGCAGCATTTTGTGTTAGACCAACTACTCCGTGTTTTGCAGCTACATAACCACTAAATGATCCAAAACCTACTTCACCTAGGATTGATGCAGTATTTACAATTACCCCACCTCTTTGAATCAACATCTGTTCTATTTCGAATTTCATACAGTAAAAAATTCCATTGAGATTTACACTGATTACTTTTTCAAACCCTTCAATACTCATATCTGCAATAGGATTAATTTCACCTAAAATACCTGCATTGTTAAATGCTATGTCTATTTTTCCATACATATCAATCGATTGTTTTATCAACTGAGCGCATTCGATAGCAATACTCACGTCAGTCTGAAAAAAACAAGCTTCTCCACCTGCTTCAATGATTTTAGAAACTGTATCATTATTACTTATATCAGATATGATTACTTTGGCTCCATTTGCTGCATAAGCCAGCGCAGTTGCTTGTCCAATTCCTGACCCTCCACCTGTTACTAAGGCTACTTTTCCTTCGAACAACTTTTTCATTTTAATAATTTTATTTCTTAGAATTAATTATTATGCAAAACTCCTTGTCATTAGGTCTTGAAATATTACACAATTCATTTTATGTTTTACAATATTCATAGTTTACTCGTTATTTATTAAGTTGAAGTTAGATTTATTCAGAGGCTAATTCCCATAGCCATTGTGCCATCTGTTCATTTAATGATGGAAGCTGCATCACCATTAAATTAAATCCGGTTTTACTCATCATCCAGTCAATTTCGAGTGCCCCAATTTGCGGATTATAGAGGTATATTTTTTTGAAGTGATGTCGGCTATCAATACCCAATAAATTGCATACTCTCAAAGAACGTTGTAATGATTCAATGATTATCTCAGTTTTAAATTGTCCTGTAAAAGACAAATTTTTAATTGAATAAATCAACTTAGAATTATAAAATACATCCTCCAAACCCCAAGACGCAAATTGATGCCTACAAGCAGGTACACGAACAATATTGATTGTTTTCATACTTTTTTAATTAACCTATTTACAATTTAATAAAGAGTTTTTGAAGCGATTCAAATGAATTTCTTTGCAATTCTGTCAAATTTTCTGGTATAACAATTTGTAATTGAATATAAAGATTGCCATATTCATTCAATTTCCCATAAACAGGCATTCCCTTTCCTTTAAGGCGAATACTTTTCCCATTTTGTGCTCCTTCGATAACTTTTATTTTTACTAAGTCTGTTAGCGTATTTATAATAACTTCTCCTCCTAAGACTGCAGTAAATAAATCGATACTTTGTGACATATAAATGTCGTCCCCCTTACGCAAAAATTGACTATTAACTTTAGTTCTGATTTTTACTATTAAATCTCCATTTAATTCTGGTGAACTGCCTTTTCCTCCCTTTCTTTTTATATTCAATAACTGACCATCAAATGAGCCAGGCTTAGTTGTAATCCTAAGCTTCTCATTTTCCAATTGTATAATTCTACTAGTTCCTTTAAAAGCTTCGTCTAATGTAATTTCCATCTCTGTTTCATAATTCTCTCCTATAAAATCTGTGGTTCGATTTCTTCTACTCCCATTTTTACTAGACCTACTTGAAAAAAATTGTTCGAAGAAATCCGAAAAATCATTCCCTTCGTTTCCAAATTCATGTCCATAATCTCCACTCTCATTTCCTCTTCTTTCATTTCTGAAACTTTCATTCTTTGCCCAATTCACGCCTAATTCGTCATATTTTTTTCTCTTATCAGGGTCACTTAAAACTTCATTAGCCTCGTTAGCAGCTTTGAATTTTTCTTCTGACTGAATATTGTCCGGATTTTTATCAGGATGATATTTTATAGCTAATGCTCTGTAAGCCTTTTTTATTTCAGCTTGTGTAGCATTTTTTTCAACACCTAAAACTTTATAATAATCCTTGTAGTCCACTTTAATTAATTCAATTTAAAACTTCAAATGGTCTTATTTGAAAATCAATGAATACTAATTGCATTGTTTCCGTTTCTGTCCATTAAAAAATAGAACATATTTTAATTAATCACCTCTATCTTCTTCAAGATTATCATGATTATCCCCACCTAAACTGTAATAGTTATTTTCTTCATCTTCACTACCAGTTTCTTCTTCCTCATCATCTAATTCAGCACCCGGTATATCCAAATCATCACCTGATTCATCATTTTCAATTTCCTTATTATTTTTTGAATATGACTTATCACTTTTCGAATTTATTTTTCTTTTAGATATATCTTCAGGGTCAACACTTTCCTCTACTTCATTATTGTCAAAAATGTCTTCATTTAGTGGATGAGATAATCCATCAAAATGTTCTTTCTGACTTACTAAATTTCGATTTTTCATTTTCTTTTAATTTTATGATTCAAATATTATAAAATTAGCGAGCATGAACTTTACGTCAATAATGATTGTTATTAAAACCTTACATTATGTCTTAATTTAATCATTTTTTTAAGTTCAAAAAAGCTTATTATTCGTTTTTTCTATTTGCTATTTAAATCCGTTTCTAATATCCTTTTTCGTTCCTTATATTCTTCAGTTGTCATTTGTCCCATTGCGTAACGTTGTTGAAGAATGTCAAGTGGGGAATCTTTCTTTTTTCGTTGTCCTGGAACATCATAGGGAGTAACGAATATCCAAAATATAAGAAACATCCATAGCAGCCACCAAATTAGATTCATACCCCAGTAATAATCGTTGAAATACATTTTTAATAATTTAAGTTAAATGAGAAAAAGTTATTTGTTGTATGCTTTGTTATTGCTTAATAGGTTTTTCTTTGATGATTACAAATAATAGAATAACAAAACCAAGTAATAATATTATTTGCAGTTACTTTTTTACGAATTATTTAAATAATACTTAATGTTCCTTTTCTTTCAGTGTGTTAAAAACTTCTAAATAGCAAGATGCTATAATTTGCATCAGTTTATATCTTAAATAACTGATTGAACTGTTTACACAATCTATAGCTTTAAAGTCAAGCCAACTTTGCCGCCTGAGAATGCATTGCCTCCACCAAATTCAAGGTTGATACCAAATTTTTTATTGAAATAATATCTTCCTCCAATTTGTGCACCTAAGCCTAATCCGGAACTATGGTTACCATAATAACTTGCATCTGGTGAAGACCAATTGTAAAATCCTAAATTTAGTCCTGCATAAAAATCAAATTGAGAAGGTATTAATAAGATATTATTGAAATGATAATTTGCATTTGCAGAAATCCCCGTAATATTTCTTTTATAGTAATACTGCCCCCAATATTCATTATAGGAGCGAAATGATAATTCGCCTCCAATACTAACATTTCTAATAGCACCATATTCAACACCCAAATAAACGGGAGTGCCATATTCGGATAAACCAACTCCTATATTTAACTGTGCATGCCCAATTGAAACATTCCCTTGGCAAAATGCATTTCGTCCTAATAATGATAATGCGATCAACAAACAAATTCTTTTCATACTAATAATTAATGATGATTATTATTCCTTCCCTCTTTTTTTTTGATGAGGGTAGATTCTTATTAAAAAGTGTTGAAACTTGAAATTTATTAATGTATCTAATCTTATTAAAGAAAGTCATACAATTTTGATTAATTAAATCTCAACAAGTAATTCAACTGCTTTTTTGATAATGTAAAGGTGGGGAGCAATTGGAGTTTGATTATTACACAATTTAAAAGATTATTTTCAAGATTACTAGTTTTTGTTGTTTTTATCTTTTTTAACCTTCAGTCCTTTAAAAAATTGAGGTGTAACACCTGTTTCTTTTTTGAATTGAGTGCTAAAATGTGCAACACTTGAATAGTTTAATCTAAATGCAATGTCACTAAAACTCATTCCTTCGTATAAAATATATTCCTTTATTTTCTCTATTTTGTGATTAATGATATAGCGTTCTATTGAAATACCTGTTGCTTCCATAAAAAGTAAAGTCAGTTTTTGATAGTTATAGTTCAATTTATTACTTATATAATCCGAATGGCTTTGTTTTGGTAATTCATCCGCATAATGTATCATTTCAATAATTACCAACTTTGCTTTATCAATAAGTTGTGCATTTTTATCTTCCATCAATTCGAGTCCATGTTTTAAAAGTGCTGTTGATAATGCAATACGATCACTTTTAGTGATAGTTCCAATTATTTCTATTTCTCCTAAATTGATTGTACCATATTCTATATTCAAGTTTTCTAGCTGTTGCTTAACTATCATTTTGCAACGTATACAGACCATATATTTTATAAATAATTTCATCGTTATTATTTTTCTTGCAACCTAGTTTATTTGTATGAAGAATGGTGATAAGAATTTTACTTTTTTACCTCTACATGAATTATTAATTCATATTCATTAGTAAGTGGTAAATAATGAATTATTTGGCTAATAGTGCTTCATTCCTTCTCGTTGTTCCCTTCTTTGCTTGTGTTCCGATGGAAAATGTCTAGTCCTTTCTGAATGAAAGTAGGGGACACAACTAATTAATATTGAACTTGTAAAAATTACTACAATAAGCACTGCTAATATATTCTTTTTCATTTAAATAAGCGTTGTAAATCTAGAAATATTAATTTTCTAGATTATTTGAATTGATTCTAATTAATATCAATTAATTTTTCTTGCATCTTTTTATCGAGTCCATAAATGTCTTCTCTAAAATTGATAGTTCCCGATACATCAACCCATGCTGTAAAGTATTTAATAATGACTTGAACATGTGGTTTTGCATCTACCCATATTTCTTTTGTTTGATTCATTAGTGATAAAATTGAATCGGCAGTATAAATAGGTTGCCGCCGTAAAAGGAACTTAGCTAATCCAGATGGGTTGCCAATACGGATACACCCATGACTAAAGGATCTTTTCGAATTTAAGAAAGCATCCTTATTAGGTGTATCATGAAGATAAATATTGTATTTGTTTGGAAATAGGAACTTTACTTTTCCAAGGGCATTGTTCAAACCGGGTTTTTGTCTTATTTCGGGTATTTGTCCGTTGTATTTCACCACTTCCATATTATGCTTTGTAAGATAATTTCTGTTTCTATTCATGGCAGGCATTACTTCATTTTTCGTGATGCTAGTAGGAACATTCCAATAGGGACTGAATACGATATAACGTATGTTTTCCGAAAATATAACTGTATTATGAGCTTCAGTACCAACGATTACAGGCATCGAAAAACTATATTTTCCTGAATCATATACACGTAATTTATATTCAGGGATATTCACTACTATTCTGTCTTTCATAGAAGTATCTGAAGGCATCCATCGTGCCCTTTCCATATTAATTAAAATTTTGGTAATCAGTTTTTGAAGGGAAATATTTAATTTTTTAGTTGTTAAACTCCCTATCTTACCCGTTTCAGGAAGTCCAAACCTATGCTGAAAATTCTTTACAGCTAAAACCATTGAAGGGTTAAATTGTATTGAGGTATCTAGTTCCTTATAATCTCCTAACAAAAACAACCTGTTTTTAATAATTGGCAAAACGCTGCTACTATCACCAATTTTATAAGTACAATTTACTTTTATTGAATCCCATTTGAAATTGTTTTGAAGATTTTGATATTTTGCTAATTGCTTTTCTAATAACCGATATTGACGATTTATTGGCTCCTCTCTTTTTGTATTAGTGCCCCTGCCATCCACCAAAGAATCTAGAATCTCTATGATATTTAATTTTTTCCGAGGAATATACCATCCTAGTTGACTCGCATTTAATTCACTGCCATGATAAGTCTTTGTTGCATACCTAAAATATTGTCCTGTAAGTAACAGTTCTACTTTTTTTGTGATACTATCTTTTATACCCTTTTTGGAATCAATATTTTCTAAAAGTCTTTCATATAAATATTGAAGTTGAGTATTGTAAATGGAACTGTCATCAAGATTAGTAATTAATTCGTTTTGGAGATTATAAAAGTTATGTGCCTGTAATGTCATTCCATTCGTATCGAACCAAGCAAATTTAAAATTACGTTGTGTATAAAAATCGAAATATTCCGAATGATATTTTATTATTGAGTCTTGCTTTGAAATGAAATTTTCCAGATAATTACTATCTAAAAAAAGATGATTATCATTTGATTTCGATTGAATGCTTTTTACATGTACACTTTTGAAAATCAAAAAAGAGATAACAAAAATAAATAGGCTGATTAATACAATTTGGATTGGTGAAATTATGTTTGATATATTTATTCTCATTTTTTGATATCTGATGCTTTAGCCATTCATTTAAAAATGAAGCCAACAGAATACCGCAAAATTGCCTATTTATGCCATTATTAATATTACAGGACTGAATGTAAAAGTATCAAAATTCACAGTTTGTTACTTTTGCATTCAGTCCTGTTTTATACGTACCGTGGAAAGCTTTTACCTGATTTATAATTTTCTAGCACCTATAGTACTATTTGTTATCACTTAATTTGTACTAGGGGGAGATGAGTAAGTAGCATTAATCAGTTAAAACTTCATAAGATTATTGCCAAAAATAGCTAACTCATTATCCTGCTTAATTGCATCATTTGGACCCATTTTTCCTTTTCGTCCACTCACTCCAATTCCACCTATTACTTTCCCTAGTTTATCTGTTATAATAACGCCTCCTGTGAATCCTGAGAAATTATCGTCCGTCCAATTTCGCATATCAAAATCTACTTCTTTCTCATTTTTTGGGAAGGAAGCCCATTGAATCGTGTCACGTTGACCAACAACAGCCGAATAGGCTTTTGATTGTGCCAGTTTTATACTTGCGGGAACCACTCCATCCATCGCACAAAATGCGATTAATCGTCCCACTGCATCGGTAACTGCTACTGCAACTGGCATGCCTCCGTCAATACTTGCTTCAGTAACGACTGCATTTACGATTTCCATAGCTTCTTTGCTTGAAATACTCGAAATAATAATTGGCATTTTCTAAATTTTAAATTGTGAATTAATTTTTGTCCTACTCAGTTGCATTACCCAAATGAAATTAAATGAAAATTAAAGATTATTAAGTTTTTATTTCAAAAAATGCCAGATTTAATGATTGTAAATACTATAAATCCTTGTGCTTCTTCATGAAACTTTATTTTGTTCTTTATGGTAAAACATTCTGACTAGTTGCTAATTTGTTATCAAAGAATTTTATTTAATCTATTTGTGAATCAAATTTTTGTACCTTACTAATGCCTCCATAAAATAATAATCTCCAAAGGAACAAGGCACATCCGTATTCTCTGTTTTGTGATAATATTGAGTACAATTTAATAGCAAACAATTCGTGCCTTTTCCTTCTGAAAAATAAGGGGCTTGACAAAGAGATGTCAACATTTTTTCTGCTTCGGTAAGATAATGCTGTTGTTGTTTTGCATCTTTCAAATAGCTTTGCATCTCTATTAGAGCCGAACAAACCACTGCCGAGGCACTCGCATCCCGATGGTTAAGCGGCGACTGAAAATCCCAATTTGCTACATAGTCTTTTGGTAGATGATTAATAAAGTAATCACTCACACGCATCGCCTTTTCCAAATATTGCTCATCTTTTGTAATTCGGTAAGCAGTCACTAATCCATAAATCATCCAAGCATGTCCCCTCGACCAAGTACTCGAATCGACATCTCCCTGCAATTGTCCCTGATTCAACATTTTTCCTGATGATTTATCATAGCGTACTATATGAAAACTGCCACCATCGTTTCTAATTAAATCTCGATATGAATGGGCAATATGTGACAAACATCGCTCATATCTTGTTGGATCACCACCGTTTTGTGATGACCAAAATAGAAGTTCCAAATTCATCATGATATCTATCACAACAGGAACCGAATTTGGAAGGGGCTTGTCATCCCAATCAGAGGTATATAATCCAATGTTTGGCAAATACCTTTTATCCATTGTATTAGCAGCAGTCAATAATACCTCTTTGTAATTTTTGCAGATGGAATCATTTGGCAATAATCGATAACCGTTTCCAAAGCTGCAACCAAAACGAAAGCCTAAGTCGTGGGTTTTGGTATTAAATTTTTCTGCATCAATTCCTTTTGTCCATTTGATAGCCCAATCCTTAAAGCGTTGTTCTTTACTCAATTCGTACGCCCGCCACAAACAACCGGGATAGAAACCACTCGTCCAATCTGTTGATTTTTTGAGTTTCCACGTTAAATCTTTTGTCGCATAAGTGGGATACAATAATGGATCTTTTACTTCGTCAACAGATTTTGCCAAATAATCTAAGGACTTGTTAATGGCATTTTCTACCAAACCATCAAGTTGATTCGTTTTACAAGTCGATGAATGAAAAACACAGCACCCATTAAATAATAGGCAAATCAAACTAGCAACAATAAGATGGAATATCTTTTTCATATCAAACAATCATTTTTTATTTTTCTAACAGAAGACTTAAAGGCAAATTTAAGTTTCTATTTTTCTGTTATTACTTAGGAGATTTTACCACAATGAACACAAATGTTTTTACAAAGATGCACAAGGATTTATTATTTATAGTAACTCAGATTCAACTATTTTGTTAGAAAACTTAGTGTTCCTTGCCTTTTTCCTTGTTTACTCTGTGGTAAAACCTCCTGAGTAGTAACCTTTTTCTTTATTCTTTGTGCATCTTAGCGACTTCGAGTCTTCGTGTTGAAAAAAAACTTAGCCTCCTTTTTCATAAATAGATTTCTTTTCAATGTGATCTTCTTTTCAATAAAATATAGAAAAAACTATGTGTTTCTAAGTAAACCTAATAGACCAATGTTGTAGCCTTTTTCCCCTTTTTATTTTGTGCTAAAACCAATTGGTGTCAAACTAAAACGTCCTCCTTTACTCTCTATATAAACGGTTCCAGCACTATCCTTTACGCTGATGTTTTTCGTCGTTGAACTGCTTTTGAATTTCCATTCTCCGGCCTTCAAATCGGCAATCAATACCTTATAATCTTTATTTGAATCTCCAATAGTAAAGGCGATTTCCTTGTCATTTTTGTCTAGAGACAATTGTTGTGCAACTATCCTGTTATTGATAGCAACCGCTAAATAATTCCCCTTTTCCGCATAAGACTTTGTAACAGCATAGGAAGTAGGAGAGGGCTTTGCATCCATTACCTGTATTACATTCAGGAAGTTATCCGATTTTGATGCTTGTTTTGGCGACAATTCTATTCTCCACCTACCTGCATCCTCTTGTGTTACAGAACCCCAATTCTTTCCATCTACCCAATATTCTTTACCCTCTCCACCAATTGATTCAATGTTTTGATTATTCATTTCCGGTAGCAGAATGTCATCTTGCAGCTTTCCATTTCGGCCATTATTCGTATTCTCCACTATAATCTTTCCATTCTTAATAGTAGGTTCATTTTGTGCATGTAATAACCACGACTTTTTGAAACTTGCATTCGTCGAAACCACTTTATCCATCACTATCAATGCACCCGGAATCGCCTCGTTTTTAAGATTTAGGAACACAAAACTCCTCCTCACCGTATCAACTTTTGCCGGATAGATAGCCACATTCTTAGGCACATTATAACAGGGAGTCATATCGCCTTTCAGGTACGAGTAATCAGGCATAACTCCTTCAGAAATTTCAGTTGCCATGATTTGTGCATTCTTTCCCCCTGCAATCATTTGTTGACTCGTACTCCATGCTTTATTATTGAATGAAAACTGTCCACCATCTCTTGATTTGGTTTTTTTGTTCCAACCTTCTAAGGGAGTAGGTTCGTTAGGATCTAGAATCAATAATGAATTATGTGCCACCGTGCGGATATAATAATTGATATAATCCTCCTTTCCCCATCCGTTTTCTTCCTCTTTTCCCTGATAGATACCCGCATCAATAGCAAGATGTCCTTTGTAGTAAATACTGAAGTGGCCATCATCAAGATGCACATGATTTCTCGCATTATACTCCCTCATATTCATCAAGACTACCAAGGCATTTGAGTTGTAATCCTTCCTATCCAAATCCCATTTTGTTCGAGCAATCATGATACCGGAAGGAGAGGGGAAAAAGCGTGTCAATCCCAAATAATCAAAAGGCTTTGAAGGGATAGTTGGATTATAATATATAAAAGCTCGAGCACTCAATACTTCAAGTCTGTTCAATTTCAATTTCGCATACGATTGTAGAAACCCATCTTTTGATAGGGATGCTGCAAGAGGAATAAACTGTTGATACAAATCGCCCATGTCTATATGATTGTGACAATCTCCCTCGGGCATGCCATCCATATCTGTTTTTTGAGGAATTTGTGCATAAATATCACGAAATGTGACCGCACTATTTTCGGAACTATAAGGGTTTAACCCTACTTTATCTAATATAAAAGCCTGCAATATTTCGTTACCATAACGAACATGCAGGTACTGACTTCCCTGATGAAAAGCACCTGATTTGTACATGAGATTTCTAGAGGGGGCAAAACTATCGATCTGTTCTTTATACTCAGTATCAAAAATAGTAGGGTCTTCATCATGAATTGCAAGGCCCATTGCTAAGAAAACAGTGGGTGCCATTTCACAATAATGTCCTGTGAGGTATTCTTTTTTTACTTTAGTAAAAGGACAGTATTCCCCTAGGCAGCAAACCCGTTTTAATTCCATTGCTAAGACTGTTTTATCCTCATTACTTAACAAAGGATAGCACCAATCATATACCAAAGCAGCGCCGAATACTGCCTCATAAGCCCACGAATTACCTTCATAGCCACTTAATTTATTAATAGAGGGCAAATAAGATTTCGCAAGTTTAATGGCGCTCAATCCTGCCTCTTTTTCATGTTCGGGATCCACTAAATAGGAAAGTGCTAGTGCCTCCATTTTTTGTCGGATAGCCTCTTTAGGATTACCATCTGCCGAAACGCCGTCTGTAGAATAGGTACGTTGTTGATTGAATGCCTCTCTAATAGCAGCAAAATCAGGACTCGACATCCGTTGTTTGATATCGGCAAGTTCACTTTGCTTGACCAATAATCTGGGATGTGAAGGCAATTGTATGGGTTTTGTTGCAACTATAGTTGATTGTGCTATTGCCAAGCTAACCATAAAAGAGGCACAAGTGCCTACTATAAATCCTTTCATTTTTTCTTTTTTAATTCAATAAATAGTTTGCAATAATGGAGAGGAAATAAGAAACAGGGTTTATTTCAAGACTAGTATAACTTGTGGCGTAAGACTGCAATCGATTCATAAAACCTTTTCTATGTGAGTGTGTTGACTAGACAGCTGCCCTAAAAGTTTAAAAAGGAAACTAATTTTTCCAATGATTAAAAAGTATTTCTAGCAATTCCATGCAAGGTCAATTATGAAAGTAAAGACACTATTTATGAAAGTTTTGTAGGATTATGTTTTAAATGATAACAAAATGCTGAATCATCCTTTCAGATTGAGGCAGATATTAGATGCTATCAAGTTTTTAGAGAAGACAGTTTTTACAATAAAAAAAGCTTGCTCGAGTGTCATCCCGCAGGGATCTTTAACACAATAAACAGTTCTTTAATTTTGAGTTAGATCCCTATGGGATGACAGCTCGAGTAAAACAAAATAGCTGATTTCTTCGTCTTTTAAATGCATTATCCCATGTTTCAAAAAAGATGTCAGCAGTTTGTCGAAATCGGTTTGAATTGTAATAGTCACATACACTTCGACAAGCTGCTAATGACATCTTATAAATTGTAATGGACTCATTGATAATCAACCTGTCAGACTGAGGCTCTCGAAGTCGGGTCGAATGGTTATAGTTGCTTGCACTTCGATAAACTCAGTGTGACAGTCTTGCTGATATTCGTAACCAACTGCAATGTCATCTCAAAAAACTTAAGAAACTATCATTACTGCCTCAGTGTGACAGTCTCGTTGATATTCGTTACCAACTAAAACGACTATCAATTTTAGGCAGTCGAAGGCTAAAATTGAAAAGAGGCTTTATTCAAAAAATAAAACCTCTCTTGTATCCTAACAAAAATGAACAAACCTAAAACTTAATACCTAATACCTACAACTTAATACTTACAACGTACAACTCTACAACACTTTAACCCTACATTTTCCTAACGTGTGTAAATCGGCATTCATTACCTTTAAGAACGTCTGAGTGGCAGGATCACCGCAATTACTCAATAATCTTGTGACAGTTGCCATTCCGGGTACTTCAATATAAAGGAGACTAATAACCCCTGTTCTAATATCGGTTAAGAAAAAGCGTAATGGCGCAGTGGTTAAATTTGTGAACTGCAACTCTTGAGTGTCAGGGTTCGCAAATGTGCGGGTGAAAACATTTTTTGTTTTCATTGGATTTACACTTACTATGAAACTTTTTTGCAATTTTCTACGCATTGCAGCCTCATCATAATACTTTGCAACAAACATCGGTGTTTTGTAATAAAAGTCAATGAGTTTACCAAAGTTCCCTTCCATAACATCACATAACTCCTTCCTTGCAAATTCAACTGCCATACTATCATTATAGGTTGATTTTTTCGATGTATCTTTTGTATTAAATGCTAACGTCATTGCATCGTAAAAAGCCTGAATTACAATTTTAATAGTCGCAAGGCTAGCATCAGCACCGATTGACTTTAATAAAGTTTGAACGGCATCCATTTTATGTTGTTGCTTACCTATTGTAAAAGGTGCATTACCGTTAGGAAACAATACATTGTATTCAATAGACTCCACTTTATACACATGCTTAATTTCTGTTTGCCATTCATCTAATGTGATTGGCATTCCGGTTTCTAACTCCTTGAAAGTGGCAACTTTGCCTCCTTGTTTATCTTTTTGACTTAAAAAGTCGCCCTCTGCTGTTTCAAGGTTAGTTACTTTAGATGCAATAAGGTCATAACAGGTCTTAGCAATTGGCGATGTGGCACTATCTATAAAAAGACTATCGCGATGTTGTTTGCCAATAAAGATGGCTAAGGGATAGTTGCCTCTTGTGGCGGCTTCAAATGGGTTTTTGAAAATACTCCTTTTTTTAGACATAATTCTAGATTAAAATTGTTAAACTAATTAATAAATCTTTGGAACTAAGAAAACGAGGAGGTTGTGTGTGAGAATCCTTATTTAGATAATTGAGTGACTAAAGTACAGGTATAATTTGAGTTAATGGTAAATACTTTGAAATAACAAACAAAAAACGGAAATATTTTCTAACAATGTGCTTTATTTAACATTTGCTGGAAATGATGCCTTGATTTAAAAAATAACCACAGGGATTTAGGAACGTAAATTTAATTACTCACCTTTCGCATAGATTGAATCAAATGTTTTTTTGTCTTTTTTTTATTTCTATAGCCACAAAGAGACTAAGTCGCAAAGGCACTAATTTCTTTAAAGCATATCATAAGTATCAATACTTCATTTTTTCTTTCTGCTACTTTGAGTATTTGTGTTGAAGAATATTAATTAGACTTAATATCCTTTATTAATTGTTGCGTAATCTGGGTTTAACAATAAGAAGTAATCCAATCACTTTTATGTAAAAAAAAATAATTTTATTTTAATTAAGTTCCTCATTCATATTATAGGAAAGTAAATCTTGAAAATTAGGGTTTTTGTTAAAGTCATACTCTGTTTTGATTCAAACTGACAATTATCTCTTATGTTTTTTGGACTATTTGATATTTATTTTGACTTTAACTAAAAAACAAACTGCATCTTAATTCAAATAATTGACTTTGAGTAGATGTTAATTGCAAAATCAAAAAAGTGTTTGACTTTAAGCATTTGTTATTTGCAAAATGAAAAAAGCATTTGATTTTGAGCACTTGCTATTTGCAAAATGGAAAAAGCGTTTGATTTTGAGCACTTGCTATTTGCAAAATGGAAAAAGTGTTTGATTTTGAGCACTTGTTATTTGCAAAATCAAAAAAGCGTTTGACTTTGAGCAATTCTTTGTAGCAGGCGGGTAAAGTTGTTTGATTTTGGTTAAATTGCAATATTTTTTTTACTCAGTCAAATGAATGAATCCTTTTGGAGGAATTGACAATCGAAAAACAAGGGGAAATTCGTGTTGGAAATTAAATTAAAATAAATGTCGAATCACTTAAAGCAATTCCTATATTTGTTTCATGTTTAGAGTGAATATCTGAAAGAAAGGCTATCCGGTTGAGAAGACTTCCTGGACATAAAAATATAGATATTGGCTTTTTTGTGTTGTGAGGGATGAAGTATCTAGATAAGTAACTGAAAGTCCATGACAAGAGTCATGAACTAGCACCCCGATTATCGGTGAGTTGATTATTTGTTAGTGTATTCATGAGCTAGTTTGGGCCAAAGTGCCATATCCTTTCCATATGGTGGATTACAATATACCCTACCCAACCAATCTTTTGTCAGTCCATTATCTTCTATTGTGAAATTATTGAGAGCATGAAGAAACGGGGCATCAATTGGGCTACAAGGGTCTAAATCAAATATTCCAAGTTTTTTAACCAATTCAGGAGGAGTTAACCATTCTACTTTTGTTAATTCCGACCGTTCAAATGAAGTATCTATTTTTATATTTTGATCTAAAGTGAGATCAAAAGTTGATAAACCAATTTTTTGATCAACTTAAACATAAAAAGAACGATGAATTAATAATAAATCATATTATATCTACTACCTTTCCAAACTTTAATCGGTGACATACTTGATAAAGTAAATCCCGTTAGGGATTAAATATTGGTAGGAGACAAACAATAAAATGCACTAAGTTCCTTAGGAACGACATATAATAAACATATTATGGCAAATACATATACTCAACTTTACATACAATTTGTTTATGCAGTAAAATTTAGGACTGGCTTAATTCAAGCATCTTGGAAAGATGAATTTTACAAATATTCAACTGGAATCATTCAAAAGAACAAACATAAACTAATTGCCATAAATGGCATGCCTGACCATGTTCATATCCTAATTGGAATTAACCCAATACAATCAATTTCAGACTTAATGAAAGATGTTAAAGGATGTTCTTCAAAATGGATAAATGAAAAGGGATTTCTCAAGCAAAAGTTTGAATGGCAGGACGGATATGGAGCATTTTCATATGGAAAATCGCAAGTTGATGCTGTTATCAAGTATATAAACAATCAAGAAGTACATCATAAAAGATTAACCTTCAGAGAAGAATATCTAGCATTTTTACAAAAGTTTGAAATTGATTACAAAGAAGAATTTATATTCAAAGAGCTCATTTAGTCAATGAATTTGATATGTCGTCCCATACGGGACTTATCGGTTATTATTATTATGATTCCTACAAATATTTAATCCCTTCCGGGATTTTATCGAAGTAGTATCATAAGCGCACCTTTATAAAATGGCTAAATCTTTCAAGCAATAATAAACGTTAACAAAGGTGATTGGGATAAGTCACATGGTTTTAAATCTGATAATGATTTTAATCGCAATTGGCTTTCAGTTGTTAGAAATAAGATGAAAGAAAACGGTACTATCTGGATAAGTGGCACCCACCACAACATCTTTAGCATTGGGCAGATGCTTACAGAATTAGATTTTAAGATTTTGAATGTAATCACATGGCAAAAGACAAATCCCCCACCAAACTTCTCTTGTAGATTCTTTACCCATTCCACCGAGCAGATTATATGGGCAAGAAAATGTGAGAAAGTACCGCATTACTTCAATTACGAGTTGATGAAGGAATTGAACGAAGGCAAACAAATGAAAGATGTTTGGGCAATGCCTGCAATAACCCCTTGGGAAAAGAAGTGTGGTAAACACCCCACACAAAAGCCATTGGCAGTATTAACTCGTTGCATATTAGCATCCACTCAACCAAATGCGTGGATACTTGACCCATTTACAGGAGGTAGCACAACAGGGATTGCTGCAAACTTATTGGGTAGGCGTTTTTTAGGTATAGACAAAGAGGAAGACTTTTTGAAAATAAGTATTGCTCGCAAACACGAAATAGAAAACAACAACACCGCTGCTTTATATAAACAGAAACTAAACGGCTTTAAATCGAAGAATCAATTAGAATTATACTTAGCGAATGAGCCAAAAGCAGACTATGGGAATGAGTTGGAGTTTTAAGTAATTAAGCGGGAACTAGTTCATTCAGGAATAATGTCCAAACAAGTCCTCTTGCATCAGAATCTTTAGGAAACCAAGAAGTTGGAGTAACAATATCGTGTGGGTCTAGTTTTTTAAGTCGTTCAACAGCTTCTTTAAGTTCTGGCTTAACTATATTTTCAATCTCAGAAACAAAAACTTGATAATTATTTATAATTCAAAAGAGTCCATAATTTTTAATTTGCACAAATGTAAGGTTTCTTTCAATTTATACTTCGGTGAAAAATTAGGCAGCAATTCCCCTCACAATTACTCGTTAAATCAGGGTGTCGCTGCTGAACGTGGCCCCCCCCGTTACCGCTCGTCAAATCAGGGTGTCGCTGCCGCACGTGTCCTCATGTGTGGCATAATAATCAACTTTTAATTATGGGTTATCAAGTTTTCTTGTTATCAACGAGATGACTTTAGCGAAAACACACGTGAGGAAACGTTCGGTAGCAGCGAAGAATGTAGCGAAGGTCGAAGCGAATTGGAGATTTATGTCCTGTAGTGGTGCTTTTTTCGCTTACTCTAACTCATCAACAAAAAGAAATTTATTTATTTTTTATTTCAGGTGTAACATTTAATTTCCATCTACGTTTAACATTGACAAGTGTATTTATGACCGAAAGAGAATATAATAGTTGTGTGACTGATTACGCTGATAATGTGTATCGCTTTATCGTAAAAAATTTACGACATGAAGAGGACGCAAATGATGTTGTACAAACTGCATTTGAAAAGCTATGGCGTAATAGAGAACAGGTTGACGCTGACAAGAGTAAAACATATTTGTTTACAGTTGCCTATAACCTAATGATTGATCACATTCGAAAAAATAAGCGAGTAACACTTAAAGATAATTTTACTGATTCCTCAGCATACGTTCATCAGAATAGCGAGAAAAATACACAGATGATTTTGAGAGAAGCATTGAACAGATTGAATGATACGCAGAAAAGTTTAGTGTTATTAAAAGACTATGAAGGGTATAGCTATGAGGAAATTGGACAGATAACTGGACTTAACGAATCGCAGGTAAAAGTGTATTTGCATAGGGCAAGAATCACATTGAGAAATTACTTGGTTAGCATGGATCATGTGATGACCATTAATAATTGAGAATTAATTGTATAATAGGATTATTCTAAATAAATGAGTTTAAATAAAAAACATATTGACAGAGAGAATTACGAGGAATTTTTCCTTCTGTATATCGACAATGAATTGTCCGATACAGAGAAGAAAGCTGTTGATTACTTTTTGAGTCAAAATCCTGACTTGCTAGCCGAATTAAACTCGTTGAAGGAGGTGGTACTAATTCCCGAAACTTCTACCCACTTTAATAAGAAATTGTTATTGAAAGAGGATGAAAAGGCCATCAATACCCATAACTATGAAGAAAGATTTCTTCTGTATATAGATGATGAATTGGATACGGTAAGTAAAAGTGACGTGGAAACTTTTGTGTTGCAGCATCCTGCCCTTCAAAATGTATTTACAGGATTAAAACAATCCAAAGTTGAGGCTGAAACAATTGAATTTCCCTATAAAAATAAGCTGTACAAAAAGGACAAAAAAGTTGTCTATATGCGATGGCTTTTTTTAGCAGCAGCGGCAGTATTTATTGGGTTGTGTTATAATGTGATGATTGGACTTTTTGCCGGATCTAAAAATGGATTAACAAAAGAAGTGGTTACTAATAAGCCCACTACACAACAAGAAAAAAAGAATGAAATTGTGGGAATACCTACAAAAAACGTAGCTAATAATAGTAGAAAAGTAGTTCTAATAAAGCATCCTCTTAGTGTAAAGAAGGATGGGAATAGTAGATTTTACAATAAAGGACTCGTACATCAACAGACTATACAATTGAAAAATTTAAAAAATATTGATGACAATGGAATTAAGAATACTAGCAATGGTGAAGTATCTGTGAAAGTTAATTTGACAGAAATGCCTATTGAATTGCGGCCTATAAAAGATAGTAGTGCACTCGTAGTTGTACAGTTACCTGAAAAAACAAATCTAAGTACCCAAATTGTCGAGTTTAAAAAGGATAATAGTCAATCTGTAAAGGTGGAAAATGTCAATACGGGATTGCCAAATAATGAAATGGTTAAAACTGCATTATATAAGACAAGTGATATTCCTGAGGAACATGAAAGTATTGCAATATGTAATGTTGAGATCAGTAAAGATAAGTTAAGAGGGCTGTTTAAGCCGCTCTCATCGCTTATGGTAAAGATTAATATCAAAGACAATTCAAAAAATGGTTTTTTGGGTTCTGTATTGAAAACGATTAATAGACTTTAGGAGGAAGTATTACGTTGTAGGTTATACGTTGTAGGTTATACGTTTTAAGTATTACGTTATAAGTATTTAGTTGTATAATTAATTCATTTAGAATCTTTAAAAATTACTAAAAGAAGTCTATAATCAGAAGATTATAACATTCATTTTAAAAAAAACAGTAAATAAACGAAAAAAATAAAAATAAAATGATGATGAAAAAAACATGGGTATTAATGGGAATTTTTAGTTTGACTGCAATTGCTAGTTTTAGCCAGTCTGATAGTTCAAAGCAAGTAGAGAAAATTGATACGACAAAAGTGGGTAGTATTACAATTATTACCCAAAAGAAAGGCGGAGGCAAGTCAACGGAAAAGGGGGATAATAATTTCAATATTCACATTAATTTTGATAGTAGTCACAAGCATAAGTCAGAAAACAGTAATACAAATTGGCTAGTATTTGATTTAGGTTTTGCAAATTACAGAGACAATACAGATTACGTTAGTGCGTTATCAAATGGATTTATCAATTCAAAAAGACCTGTAAATGCTAGTAATATGACATTGAATACGGGAAAGTCATCAAATGTTAATTTGTGGTTGTTTATGAAGAAAAACAACCTTGTAAAAAAGGTCGTTGATCTAAAGTATGGACTTGGATTAGAGATGTACAACTTCAGGTTTGATAATAGTGTTAGCTATAGAAATGAACCGACTTCGACTGTCTTTTTAGATTCAGTTAGTTTTTCGAAGAATAAATTGTACGTTGGTTATCTTACCATTCCTTTAATGATTAATATCAATGCTAATCCAAGTAAAAAAGATGGACTTCGATTTAGTGCAGGTTTGAGTGCAGGCTATTTAGTCGGTCATCACATGAAACAGATTAGTAGTGAACGTGGAAAAGTGAAGTATTATGGCAATTTCAACTTAAATCCTTGGCGATTGGCAGCAGTTGCGGAGATTGGTCTAGGCCCCATAAAACTTTATGGAAGTTATAGTCTCAACGCCTTACATAACGAAAATGCTGGCATAAAACAGTATCCTTATGCTGTAGGCATTCGCTTTAGTAAATGGTAGTCGAAAGGAAGTTTTAAGTAGTAAGTAATAGGTTGTACGTAAAAGGTAATTGGTAAAAGGAGTAAAGTTTATGGAAAATGTTTTAATTGCAATATTTTGTTTATTCAACTAATATTTTGCCGTCGAACAATACCGTATAATTTCCTTTGAATGAATACGTTTTCCCTTTCACTTCAATTGTATTTATCGCATAATTGTCAAAATTGCTATTCCGCTGAATAACAATCAAAGGTTTATTATCGTAAAGAATATTGACAACTGTATATCTAGCATCATTTTGTAGCAACTCTATATTTTTTACCGAGGAATACGCATCTAAGGTTATTTCGGCATTTGCGTCATATTTACCATGCAACTCAACAACGTTTACAAAGGATTGGTTTCGTCCCTGCTTGCGAATTATCAAGGCAGGTTCCCTTCTCAAATTCAGGTTCGGGTCATTAGCACCGATTCGGGTAAAAAACAAACTCGTACTATCATCCGTCAAGGAAGAAATGGTATAAAAAGTATTTTCATTTAGAAATGAAAATTGCGTTATTGGATGACCTATAATATTTGCCTCTGCCTCTTTCCATAGATGTTGATAGCCATTCGCATTGCCAAAAGTTGCCTGATTATTTAATTGGGAATAGTATTTGAAATTTGTTTTCATTAATGTGCCAATGTAATGAAAAGGCAAATCGTATTGATGTTGATTATTGGAAAGGGTATTGAAAACATCCACAATCAAGGGCTTATTGTGGGTTGGTAAATTCAACATATATAGAGTCCTTTGCATTCTTACTCCTCCATAAGCATTATCATCAAAGGCACTTACAACCTCTACTCCACTTTTTGAAATGAATTCGTTGTTAATATTACTTAAAAGCAGATTGGAATGATGCTTTTGACTTACCTCTTCCTTACCGTTAAAATTACTTTTTTCATCAACTACAACCGTGTTGTGAGAGATAGTCTGTTTGGAATAACTCTCCGTTTCGGGTAAATATTTACCGCCTAACTTCTGCTCAATATTTACAAAACGGGCAGCGCCATAGTCAGTTAATATTTCATTCTTCCCATCATATAAGTTGATATTCAGTTTGTCGTAATGACCGTGACTCAATCCATGAGCGGAATATTTATAGATAAGCGAAACTAGACTATCACCTTTACCACTACGCAATACGCTGATGCCCCCTTCGTCGCCTTTTGCGCCATCCTTAAATTCAATGGGTTTATAGGCATAATAATCATTGGAAACCTTTCTCTTATTCAAAAAATCGGAAATGCCCGCCCCCCCGCTACTCAGTGTCACTCTTTTTTGCATTCGTGCAATAGGAAGTAGGCTAGTATCAACTCCAAATACATTCCAAGCAATATCCAAAGCCTCGACTATTTCGTAGCAGGTAACATTTTTTTCTTTCACTGCATCATTAAAACTATAAAACTCACCCCTGAGATTTGTTTGTTGCAGTGCATTCGTCAATGTCTTTTGCAAAACATTATTCCGTCGATTAAATACTTTTAAGGCTGGATTATAATGTTGTAATGCATTGGCAAAAAAGTAAAGAGGCAATATGGCATAGCGAGTGTAATAGGGTCCCTCTGTATAGTAACCATCTGGAGATAGCAATCCATCAATATTAGCTAAATAACCACTCTTACCATCTTTATGTTTACCATAAAGTGCCATGTCCACATAGGCTTTGTTGTCTGTTGCAATTCCTACAATTCCTACCGCAGCAGTTGACCAAAGTGCATGGTTATGAATCCAACTAAACCAAGGTTCCAAATCATTGGTAAAGAATTCAATTTCAGGTTTGAATGCTCCGTCTGCAATTATTTTTCGCTCCTGAGGAGTTAAGTAACTATAAATTCCATCAAAAGCCAATCCCGTGAAGACAAGCCAATTGGCATCATTTAATGCTTGATAAAATATTCGCCCAGGACATACAGTTCCGCTTGACTGTGGATGATTCTTTAGTGTAGGAATCAGTTTGGCATATTTAAAAAACAAGGTCTTTGTCAGTTCAGCATACTTCGATTCTCCTGTAATCTGATACAGTAAAGAACTATTAAACATCAATCTGTAATTCCCTTTGTGCCTTTCATAATTATATCCCCCTTCAAGACCTTCAGGAATAGGCACGTCAACATCTTTTCCTATCCATTCATCCACACTGTTCTTGATGTTGTCAAATGATTCTTTTAGTAAGGGATTATTAGGCAGTGACTTTCTGATTAATTCATAATCCTGAGAAGTATTATAAGTAATCGGATGTTGTTGTGCAATAATTGGTGCTGTAATAAAAAAGAGGAATACTATTCGTAATAAAATATGGCGCATCGTTATTGTTGTTAAATTAATTAAATATCAGTTTTGTAATGGTAATTCAGAAATGGTGTTATTAAATCGCAATCATGTTTTTAATATCAATAACTTAGATTAGTTGCATTTAGAATTAATAATGTAATCTATTTACAAATTCACCCCTGCTTTTAATTGTATTGCCCTAGATGAACCTCCAACTTCAATGGTATAGGCACCTAGTTCAGTATCCCAATTCTTTTTTGTTTCATTATAATACTGAAAAGCCTCTTTATTAAGCGATATGGTAACAGTTTTAGATTCATTCGGCTTTAAGAATACCTTTTGAAAGCCCTTTAATTCTTTATCAGCCCGTTCAATAGAAGACTTGTCCTTATGAATATATAATTGTGCAACTTCACTTCCATCAACATTTCCAGTATTTGTTATAGTAAAGGTTGCGGTAAATGTATTTCCTATGCCCTTGACTAACTTCAAATTTTTGTAAGAAAAGGTGGTATAAGAAAGTCCATGACCGAAAGCAAACTGAGGTTCTACTTTATAAGTATCATAATACCGATAGCCGACAAAGATGCCTTCACGATAAACAGCCACTCCATTTTTGCCGGGATAGTCACCCAATTTATGTGCAGGTACATCTTCCAAAACTTTAGGGAATGTGACAGGCAATTTTCCTGAAGGATTAATCTTGCCGAAGATGACTTCTGCTAAGGCAGTACCGCCTTCCATTCCGCCATACCAAGCTTCGATAATTCCTTTTGTTTGACCAATCCATTGAGTCATATCAATCGGGCCACCCCCAACTAAAACGACAATTGTATTAGGATTTACAGCCTCAACAGCCTTAATTAATTCATCTTGTCCGAATGGCATTTGCATGTTTGGTTTGTCAACTGCTTCAGCATCCATAATTCTATTATCCCAGTCATTTTTATAGCCATGCGTCCAACCGCCAACAATAATGGCAACATCCGATTTTTTGGCTGCCTCCACAGCTTCGGCAATTAATTGTGGATTTGCCACTTCATTTTGGGCAATTCGATACCCCTCTGCACAATTAAATACGATGTCCTTTGCTAATTTCTTTAAACCATCTAAGGGTGTTATCTCATATAAAGCCTTCACTTGTGAACTTCCCCCACCCATTGAGTTTTTGCGGTTTGCATTTGCTCCTATGACTGCTATCGACTTTATTTTATTTAGTTTTAATGGAAGGATTGAGGCTTCATTCTTCAATAATACTATTGATTCTTCCGCCACCTTTTTTGCTGTAGCAATATGTGCTTCCGACCCATATTCTCCATTTGAGTCTTTCGTAAATGCACTCGATTTATATAGAACACGTAAAATTCTTCTTACTTTATCATCTATCAAACTAACATGTACTTTGCCATTCTTGACCAATGCAATAACAGTATCTCCTAAATAAAACTTAGAAAAAGATAACGGAGGTTGACCAATATCGCTACCCATTTCCAAATCAGTACCATAGTTTATTGCCTCCATTGTATTATGAACGGCTCCCCAATCACTCATCAAAACACCCTTAAATCCCCATT
>CANCPA010000022.1 GCA_947379895.1 Chitinophagaceae bacterium
ATCCCGTTGTACTTGCGTATTGCTAATGAGTTGTATTTAAAAAGACTAATTGTAGGTGGGTTTGATTGGGTGTATGAATTTAGTCGCAACTTCAGAAATGAGGGGATGGATAGAACGCATAACCCTGAATTTACCGTTTTGGAATGGTACACCGCTTACAAGGATTATTTTTGGATGATGGAAACGACAGAGCAATTATTTGAGCAAATCGCGATTGCTTTGCATGGCACAACTGAAGTGACTGTTGGTGAACAAACAATAAGCTTTAAGGCACCTTTCAAACGGATAAGCATTCATGAGGCGATTCAAGAAAATACGGGGATTGATGTAAGTAATCTAGATGAGGAAGGACTTAGAGCTGTTTGCAAAAAATTGGATATTGGCGTGCCCACTAATATTGGGAAGGGAAAATTGATTGACGAAATCTTTGGTGCTACGAGTGAACATAAATATATACAACCGACTTTTATCATCGATTATCCTGTTGAGATGAGTCCTTTGACTAAAAAGCATCGTAGTAAGGAAGGATTAGTAGAAAGATTTGAATTGATGGTAAATGGTAAGGAAATTGCAAACGCTTACAGTGAATTGAACGACCCTATCGATCAGCGCAATCGCTTTGAAGAACAAGCAAAACTGATGGAACGTGGTGATGACGAAGCCATGTTTATTGATAACGACTTCCTTCGTGCACTTGAATATGGAATGCCACCTACGAGTGGTATTGGAATAGGAATTGACAGACTTTGTATGCTAATGACTAATAGCCCTTCAATACAAGATGTGTTATTGTTTCCTCAGATGAGACCGGAAAGAGTTTAGTGGAAAGGTGTAAGGTATAAGGCGAAAGGTTTTTGGCAATTGAATTGGAGTAAGTGAAGAAATTAGAAATTACTAACTCAGAGTTTTTAACTTAATGAATATGGAGAATTAAACTAATAATCATGATGGAATATAACGTTTATCACTTCATTTAAACAGGTCCAGAAAACTTGGTGTTCCTTGTTTTTTCCTTGTTTCCTTTGTGTTAAAGGCTGATGAAGAATCAAAAATTATTATTTGTAAATATTGGTTAAGGTATAATTCATTACTTTGCCCACTTAATTAACTGAAAATGGCAAAAATATTGGTAACAGGTGGATGTGGATACATTGGGTCACACACTATTGTTGATTTAATTGAAAATGGGTTTGAAGTAATCTCTGTAGATGACAACTCACGTTCTTCTATAAAATCTTTAGATGGTATAGAAAAGATTACAGGTAAAAAAGTAAAGAACTATACTGTTGACTTGAAAGAATTCGAAGCAACTAAAAATATCTTTGAAGAAAATAAGGATATTACAGGTATCATTCATTTTGCTGCTTATAAAGCTGTGGGAGAGTCAGTTGAAAAGCCGTTATTTTATTATGAGAATAATATGTTTTCTCTTATCAATTTGCTGAAATGTGTTGAAGAGTATAAGGTTCCTTACTTTGTATTTTCATCTTCTTGCACCGTTTATGGCAACCCTGACAGCATTCCTGTTACCGAAAAGACACCTACTAAAAAAGCCGAAAGTCCTTATGGTGCTACCAAACAAATGGGAGAAGTAATGATTCAGGACTTTTCGAAGGTAGCTGAAGCTAATAGCATCTTGTTACGCTATTTTAATCCTGTAGGAGCACATAAATCTGCTTTAATTGGAGAATTGCCAATAGGGAGGCCGATGAACCTTGTTCCTGCAATTACGCAGACTGCAATTGGAAAGTTGCCAAAGATGATGGTTTATGGAAGCGATTATCCTACTAGAGATGGAAGTTGTTTGAGAGATTATATTCACGTTTGTGATATTGCACATGCACATACACTAGCCTTACAATATTTGATTGACAAGAAAAATGAAACTAAGTGTGATATTTTCAATCTTGGTTCAGGCAATGGAATTACGGTTCTTGAAGCAATCAAGTCTTTTGAGAAGGTAAGTGGTGTTAAACTGAATTATGAAATCGGCCCTCGTCGTGGTGGTGATGTGGTAGCGATATATGCAAATAATGAATATGCAGTAAAAGGACTGAATTGGATATTGAAGAATAGTCTCGAAGATATGATGTCAACAGCTTGGGCTTGGGAATTGAAGTTGAAAGAGAATAGGTGGTAGGAATTAGGTTGCAGGCTTCAAGCTACTTGTTACAGGTAATTGAGTCAACTTAGTATTAAACATCAAGTAGGAAATAATAAAGGTTATTTTGAAATTATGAAATAACCTTTATTATTTCCTACTTGACTAGAAACCTGAAACTTGTAACTAGTCACTCAAGTTTACACCTTTTTGAAATGTATCACTCTCGCCATTTGTAATATCACGGAGAGTACTATTAAACCAAACCCAAAATAGAAACTGATACCTAATTCTTTGTTTTCTTTATATACTAAAAAGGCTAATATAATCCCGTAAACAGGTTCAAGATTGAGGGTTAGATTTTGTGTAAATGCAGACATGTGCCTTAGTGCCTGTAACGATAAATCCATTGCTAAAACAGTACATACCCACGACATCAACAATAACCAACACCAATCTGTAAAACTAGGTACAAGATAGGTTGTTGGAAATAAATATAAATAGAAAGGCATAAATAATGTCAACACAAGGAATCCTCCAACAAGCTCATACAACATCAATGTTTTCGATTCAATTGCGGGTTGTGCATTTGTCAATATTTGTTTATTGAAAATGCTAAATATCACGCTTAATAAAGTAGCAATAATTGCTATAATGATTCCCTTCTGGAAACGGGAATCAAAATGAAATATCAAGCAAATTCCTGCGATTCCTAATAGACTAAGTAATATTTCTTGCAATTTAGGGGTACGTCTATGAAATAATGGTTCTAAAATGGCAGTAAATAACCCCGCAGAAGAAAGGCAAGTCAGACAAATAGATACGTTTGACACTTTAATACTACCATAAAAACAAACCCAATGCAAGGCAATAATTGCGCCTACCCCAAATAGCTTGATTATTACCTTTGTTGGCAAAACTTTTAACTCTCCTTGTCTCCACAATAAAATAAATAACGTAATAATGGTTATCAAAAGCCGATACCAAACTAAGAGTCCTTCATTAAGCTGAATTAAACGGCCTAATACTCCTGTAAATCCCCATAAAAAAACAGCAGAATGGAGTTTTATTAGAGAAGAACGCATTAAAAGTTCCGAATTATTAATGATAAGTTAAGAGTGTTGAATTGCAAGTAAACAAAAAAAAATTTCAGGAAAAAAATGGTAGTGAACTTAATACAAAAAGACATGTCCCTAATAATTATTGCTCATTAGTTACTTATTTGCCTTTACTTTTTTACTATATTTTTTGGTTAGGCTTAAAAATTGAATCTTTAAGACTCCTAATATTCCTTCCTTAACGATACCCTTACTCATTTTACTGATACCAATTTGTCGATCAATAAAGGTAATAGGAACTTCGGCCATCTTAAAACCAAGCTTCCAACATGCAAATTTCATTTCTATCTGAAAGGCGTATCCTACAAAATGAATCGCATCTAAATTAATGGCGTCTAATACTTTTCTTGAATAGCACATGAAACCTGCAGTAGGGTCATTGATTGGCATCCAAGTAACAAACTTAGTAAAAAGGGCTCCTCCCCTCGAGTAAAAATGCCTATCAAACGGCCAATTCTCTATTTTACCTCCTTTTACATACCGACTTCCAATTGCAACATCGGCTCCCCCAATTTCACAGGCATTAAATAAATTTTCTAAGTCTTTTGGATTATGAGAAAAGTCGGCATCCATTTCGAAAATATAGTCATATCCATTTGCCAACCCCCATTTAAATCCATGTATATATGCAGTACCAAGTCCTAGCTTCCCCCTTCGTTCTTCTAAAAACAGCTTTCCTGCATACTTTTCTGTTAATTGCTTTACAATAGTTGCGGTACCATCCGGCGAACCATCGTCTATTATTAAAACATGATAGCCCGCATTCAAGTCGAAAACTGCTGAAATAATCTGAGAAATATTCTCTTTCTCATTGTACGTGGGAATAATTACAATCTTATTCAAGTCTCTAAAGTATATTAATCAAAGAATGGCAACAACACTATTGACAATTACAATTACTAAATTGTTGCAAACACATTCTTACAATATTGTTATCTTTTTAATATAGTTCTATTCAATATTTCTGTTAACTTTTGCTTTGTGTTTAAAGCAAAGTCACCTTTCATCATCCAATCATAATACTGAGGTTCCTCTTTAAGTACCTGTACAACAGGCTTTCCTTTGTGTTTTCCAAAATTAAATATTTCAACACCCTTGTCGTCACGAACAAATCGGCGAGCAAAGTCAATAATATCATCTTCCCCTGTAAACTTTACAATACTCTCCAATGTATCCCCAATATTTGGATATCTTTCTATTTGTGCTTCTAAAACTTCCCAAGTTGCAGTTGCATCGGCTTCTGCGCCGTGTGCACCTTCAAGTGTCTTATTACAATAAAACTTATAGGCAGCACTTAGCGTACGTTGCTCCATTTGATGAAAAATCTTCTGTACATCAACCAATTTTTTGCCATCGATTGTAAAATTAATTCCTGCCCTAGAAAACTCTTCAATTAACAAGGGTAAATCAAATCGATTACTATTATACCCACCCAAATCGCAACCATCAATAAATTGTTTTATTTCATTTGCAGCCTGTTTAAAAGTAGGTGCATCTTTTACCATTTCATCAGTAATACCATGAATATCACTCGAAGATTTAGGAATTGGAATAGTTGGGTTAATTAATTTTCGTTTGACTTGTCTTGTACCATCTATTAATACTTTAACAATTCCTATTTCCAAAATGCGGTCATTCGTAATATTTATTCCTGTAGTTTCTAAATCTATAAACGCAAGTGGACGAGTTAATTTTAATTTCATGTCAGGTATTAATAAGCTTCAAAATATTATACGAGGGCGAAAGTAAGTATATCACAAAGAATTAATACTTTGTTTTGCTTAAATTACATTTAAAATTCATAATTGTGAATAACTAACACACATATTTATATTTAGTCACGTCGTAATTACTTCATATCAGAGGTACTTCTCAATTTAGCTTTTATATATTTTGCTATGAATTAAATTCTCCTAGTGGTTAAAAAAGAAAGTATATTTTGCTTACATCTATGGAATTATATCACACTATGATAGAATACTTCGAAAATTAAATAAAACGATGCTTTCATTTAATAAGTGCTCTTATATTCCAATACTTCAGTTATTTATTCTCGAAATCCTAGTACCAGTGTTGGCAGTCCTAGTACCAGTACTAGCAGTCCTAGTACCGGTGTTGGTTGTCCTAGTACTCGGACTGGCAGTCCTAGTACTTAGGTTTTAAGTTCGAGTACAAGGATTACGGTGATAAATGGTCATCACTATAAAAGAAAGAATCGAAAATTGAGTCCAATTGTATTTCCAATGATTTAGTTACTCTAAAATCATCATAGTAAAATATGGGATATCAAATCGAAGGCAATAATCATCCTTAAAAGTGTATTTAAATAATTCAAAAACGAGTATTCTCGTACCTTACTATGACGCCGCTTGAGACAAATTTCATTTTCTGAAGAATTCTAATCAATCAAAATTAGTTTCGGTTTAGGAGGTGTATCTTATATTTCGGCTCACATTAAGCAAATCAGTCAAAATAGTTTGTAAAACTTCTAAAATAAAAATGCAGTTGAATGTTCGCTATCAACTGCACTTTAATTGAAAATCGACAATTCTAACAAACTATCTGAAAAAATAACTAGCATTTTCATAAAACTCTGCATCTACTCGTTTTTGAATAGTAACTGCTTTTTCTAAATCCGCAGCAATAATACTTGTGCCCTGCAAGGCCACCATATTTCCATAAGCTTTATCAATAGCAAGTTCCGCAGCCTTCACGCCAAATTTAGTACCTAGTACTCGATCAAAAGCTGTAGGAGTACCACCACGAATCAAATGGCCTAATACCGTTGCACGGGTAATAATCCCTGTTTTTGCTTCAATCATTTTAGCAATTTTGGGACCTATTTCTTTCTTCTCAAGTCGCACATTACCAAAATCGTCAGTTTCGATATTCTCCTGATCCATACCAGAAAGTTCAAACCCCTCAGCAACAACGATAATACTATAATGTTTCTCACGCCATTGTCTATCAACAACCACTTCAATTACATCTTCTATACTCTTAGGAAATTCAGGTATCAATATCATGTGTGCACCTGCTGCCATTCCCGCCTGAATGGCAATCCATCCTGTATGACGGCCCATTACCTCCACGACAAAGCATCGAGAATGTGATCGAGCAGTAGTATGCAAACGATCAATTGCATCCGCTGCAATATTAGTTGCTGTATCAAATCCAAAAGTATAATCTGTACATGAAAGATCGTTGTCAATCGTTTTAGGAACACCAATCATGTTCATTCCCATTTTCTGAAGCTTATTAGCAACTCCAAGGGTATCATCCCCACCAATTGCAATAATCCCCTCAAGACCAAGCTTATCAATAACAGCCCTGACTTTTTCAGGCCCTTTTTCAATTTTCATAATATTAGTTCTTGAGGATCCTAGTATCGTACCTCCAAGCGTATGTATATCTTCTACTAAATCGAAAGTTAATTCACTTCCCTCTCCCGATAATGCACCTTGCCAACCTTTTTTAAAGCCAAAGACTTTGATGTCGTTCATCAGACACTTTTGAACAACACCACGAATTACTGCATTTAGACCGGGACAATCTCCTCCCCCAGTAAGAATTCCTATCTTTCTCATTTTTAAAATGTTTAATTTTTTCAAAGCTAAATACTAAATTTCATGGAAAACGATTTCGCATTTTTAGATTTAAAAAAAAAGAATTTCTTCTCTTGAAAAAAAGTCAAATATTACAAAAAGTACGTTTCAGAAAAATCGATATTTCTAAATTGAGGTAACTAGGAAATGTAATTAGAATTAGTTGGCATTAAAAATTGATGTTACTGTACAGATAGATACTTGTATCACTTTGTAAACAATAAGGATTAATGGTTTTTGATTTAAAACAAGATTACGCAATAGGACTATACTTGAATTTACAACTACTTCAAACACAAGCTTTTAATTGAAATGTTTGACTTGAACGTAATGTATTACGTGTTCAGTCAAAAAACCTACTCAAAAACTTGTCTTTTTTGTATGTGTGAATTTCGTTGCAAGTCTATTGAGTAATCTGGGTTAAAAAGATGAGAATTAGCAATAGTTATCGAAAGTGAAACTAAATCTAAGTTGTACAGCTACCCCAAAACCTCCTGAAGTACTGATAATGTTTTTAAAGTACCAAAATCTGTAATGTGCAAGGAAAGAAATTGACCATAAACTTCCAACAACTTCCTCCTAGTTATTCTATTTAGTTTAATATTTGACAAATCAGAATAAAATACAATTGAATTCAATTGGGAAGTATAATCAGCGAGTTCCGAGCTTAAATAGTGCATGTGTTCGGGTTGGTTTACTACAAAAAAACCTTCCCTTAAATCAAGATAAGGTGTGCCATTATTATAATTACCCTGAATTTGAAAACCAAGTTCAGTACCAAGTCGTAACATGAAATATAATGGAAGATTAGCTGTTTCTGATAGGCTCCCCTTATCGAGTTGCTGTAAAGATTCCTCAATAAAATAAAATAATTCAGGGTTAGCTTCGGGTTGTTTGAGTGCATGATGCAAAACTTCTACCATATACATGGCAACGCAGTTTTTAACAACATCAAAAAGAATAGTTTGGTATGGGTATGCCCAATTATACTCTTTTATAAACTGTAGATTTTTCTGTTCATTATGATAAACCGAGAGTTCAAGAATAGCAGCTGCTTGAAAATAAGCAGCCTTTCCACTTGATTTTTTTGATTGTTGCCTTACCCCCTTCACAATATATGCTTGTACGCCAAAAAGCTCTGTATAAACAGTAGTAATTATCCCTGTCTCGCCATATTTAACTGTTCTAAGAACAATTCCTTTAGTATTGTGCAATTGCATTTTTGCTGAAAGTTTGCGTGAAGAAACCAAATTTTTGTCAATTTAGAAAATTAATAAAAATCACCATTTTTAAAATTCAAAAACAGATGAATGGACAGATAAAAAAGCTAATTCCCGTCCCTAATTTCGTAATAAATTCAGTTTAAAATGACTAATTTTTAATAATATATAGGTATTGTAATAATAAAATTTTTTATTCATTTCAATTATACTCATATTTGAAGTTTCTTGAGGACTTTTTTATAACATTCATTTGATGGTTTTAATGAAAGAAATGATTGATTTAATAGGTTTAAATACCCTAAACATTCATTTTTTCATCTTCAATTTAATGAATATAAACTAAAAAGTAAGTTCAGTGTTAAAGGAAATTATTAAATATAACCATGGGGAATCTGCCGTTACCGTTAAATGAGAAAGAGCGTCTCATCGCCCTTAAAGAATATAACATACTCGATACATTGCCAGAAGAACAATTCGATAGGCTAACTGAACTTGCTGCAGTAATTTGTAAGGTTCCAATAGCGTTAGTTAGTCTTATTGACGAAAACAGACAATGGTTCAAATCTAGAGTAGGACTTTCTGCCGAAGAAACGCCTAGAAGTATCTCGTTTTGTCAATACACTGTTGCCGAAGGAAAAGTTTTTGAAGTAACTGATGCACTAACTGACAATCGGTTTGTAGAAAATCCATTAGTAACAGGAATTCCAAATATTAGGTATTATCTTGGACAACCCTTAATAGACCCAAGAGGATACGCTTTAGGCACTCTTTGCGTTATAGATAATGAACCAAGAAAATTGGATGAAACGCAACTTAGAGGGCTAGAAGTTTTAGCAAAGGAAGTTGTCATGCAAATTGTTTCTCAAAAGGAAAAAAATGAACTGGAGAATTATCACCGGTTATTTAATTTATCAAACGATTTAATTTGTGTTACTGGGACTGATGGCATCTTAAAAAAAACAAATCCTGCCTTCGCAATCGCATTAGGTTGGCAGGAAGAAGAACTTGTAGGCAAGCCTTTTTTTAGTTTTGTGCATCCTGACGATTATAAAGCAAGTCAACAAGAAATAAACAACCTTACAAGATATCAAATTCCTTCTCATTCCAAAAGCCGATTTAGGGCAAAGGATAATACATACAAAATTATTGAGTGGAGTGCAAGTACAGATAATATTTCAGGCGATATATATGCAACAGGTCACGATTTAAGTAAAATGCGTGATGCTGACCGAAAGCTAAGACTAAGTGAAGAGAGATGGAAATTCGCACTCGAAAACTCAGGAGATGGGTTATGGGATTGGAATGTAGCTACTGACAGAGTTTATTTTTCGGATAAATGGAAGGAATTAATTGGGTATGAACCACACGAGATTGCTGATTCGTTTGAAGAATGGAAGGTCAGGGTACATCCTGATGATTTAAGCAGTTGTTATGATGAACTAAAAAAACACATGCAGGGCGAATCCCCTAACTACTACAAAGAATTTAGAATGCTATGTAAAGATGGCAAATACAAATGGATACTGACAAGGGGAAAAGTAATAGAATGGACAAAAGAGGGTCAACCTTTAAGAGTTTTAGGAACACATACAGATCTTACTGAACGAAAAATTGCTGAAGAGTTAATCATAAAAGCAAAAGAACAAGCAGAAGCTGCAAATATTGCAAAATCTGACTTTTTAGCTAATATGAGCCATGAAATACGTACGCCACTTAATGGAGTTATTGGATTTACCGATTTGTTGTTGAGAACAAATTTGAATCCTACTCAAACTCAATACATGTCTGCAGTTTATCAATCAGCAAATTCATTATTAGATATCATTAATGATATTCTTGATTTTTCGAAGATTGAAGCAGGAAAACTTGAACTTGATATTGAAAGAACAGATTTACTTGAAATTGGAAATCAAGTTGCAGACGTTGTGACATATCAGGCACATCAGAAAAACTTGGAAGTACTGTTAAATATTTCTCCTGATGTCCCCCGATTTATTTGGGCAGACCCAATCAGGCTCCGCCAAGTATTAGTGAATTTATTGGGTAATGCAGTAAAGTTTACCACTAAGGGAGAAATTGAGTTAAAGGTTCAAACACTTCCCAATTTAAAAGGTCAAGAAGATGTAACAAATTTCAGATTTTCTGTTCGTGATACAGGCATTGGTATCTTGCCAAAGAATCAACAAAAAATATTTGAAGCCTTTTCTCAAGAAGATGCGTCCACAACACGTAAATATGGTGGAACAGGATTAGGACTAACAATTTCTAATAAATTGTTAGCCTTGATGAATAGTAGGTTACAACTGATTAGTCAACCTGGAAATGGAAGTACCTTTTATTTCGACATTTCATTTAAGTCTATGAAAGGTGAACCAATAGTTTGGGATAATCTTGATAACATACAAAACATATTAATTGTAGATGACAATGCTAATAACCGTATCATCTTACAGGACATGCTAGCAATGAAGCAAATTGCAACAGAAGAGGCGGAAAGTGGAATAATAGCGTTAGAAAAAATAAGGTCGGGCAATAAATATGATGTTGTTTTGATGGACTATCACATGCCCGAAATGGATGGAATTGAGACAATAAGAAATATTCGTCGAAATATTAATCTTCAAAGAGAGGAACAACCCATCATTTTATTGTATAGTTCATCAGATGACGAAGGTATTAATACTGCTTGCCGCGAATTAGAAATCCAGCAACGCTTAATTAAACCCATTAAAATAAGACAACTCTTTGATTCATTATCAAGACTTAGTACAAAGCATCATGTAGAATTAACAGTTAAAAAGAAGACTGAAAATGAATGGTTAAATAAGATTCCCGATACTACCAAGATATTGATAGCAGAAGACAATATGGTGAATATGTTTTTGGCAAAAACCATTATCAGCAGCCTTTTACCGCATGCAAAAGTATTAGAAGCTGAAAATGGCAAAGCTGCTGTAGAACTATTTAAATCTGAAAAGCCGAATATTGTTTTTATAGATGTTCAGATGCCAGATATGAATGGATACGAGGCTACAGAAGCTATTAGAAAGCTTGAGACATCGGGCAGAGTGCCTATTATTGCCTTAACAGCAGGAATCGTAAAAGGAGAAAAAGAAAAATGCTTGGCAGCAGGAATGGATGATTATATCAGTAAACCTGTGGTAAAGGATGCCATTGAAAAAGCATTGAGACATTGGTTAATATTTAATGTTGAAAACAATAAAAATGAACAAATGGAAACAGAAGCAGATACAACAGAACATTTTGATGTAGAAAAGTTAAAAAGTAGACTCGGAAATAATGAAATGATTTATCAACAGTTTTTGTCTTTAATCAAGAAGAATCTAGAAAAGCCTACTGAAGATATGATTAATGAGATTGAAACTTTTGTGGCAGCAAAGGATTTTACAGGTATAAAAGCTGTTGCACATAAGATTAAGGGCACAGCTTTGTCGGCATGTTTTGGTGAATTATCCGAACTTTCAAAAGGACTAGAGTATCAAGAAACTTTTGATGAAACAATTGTCAGGGGGTTTGTTGACGGGATAAAAGAAGAAGTTGAATTTTTGAAAAAGTTGTTAAAATAACATCTAGTAATTATTAGGTAGATTAAAGAAATAAAAATGCGGGTAATATCTTATAATGTAAATGGAATTAGAGCGGCATGTAAAAAGGGATTTATTGATTGGTTAGCAACAGATCCTGCCGATATTATATGTTTACAAGAAACGAAGGCAACAAAAGAAGACGCAGATTATAAGGCAATAGAAGCTTTAGGATATGAAACATTTTGGTTTTCAGCTCAAAAAAAAGGATATAGCGGGGTATCTATTTTTACAAAAATAAAACCCGATGCAGTTTTTTATGGTAATGGAATTGACCACAGTGATTTTGAAGGAAGAGTAATTAGAGCCGACTTCGGTAATATAACACTCATTAATTCCTATTTCCCAAGTGGTACTAGTGGCGATGAACGGCAGACTTATAAATACAAATGGCTTGATGAGTTTTTTGATTATTTAGAAAATCTTAAATTAACTCGAAACCAATTAATTGTTCTTGGAGATTACAATATTGCACATCATCCGATTGATATACACGATCCAAAAGGAAACAAAAATTCATCAGGCTTCTTACCACAAGAAAGAGAATGGATGGACATGTTTTATAATAATGGTTGGATTGATACATTTCGATTTATAAATAAGGACAAAAAAGATAGCTATTCATGGTGGAGTCAACGCTTCCCATCAGTAAGGTTGCAAAATAAAGGGTGGCGTATTGATTACATAAGCGTTACGGATAATTTGGCGGGAAATATTAAAAATTCTACTATATTCCCCGATATTAAGCATAGCGACCACTGTCCAATATATCTAGATTTGGAAATTGATAATTGATAATTAATATTTACTTCTCATCACACGCAACCCGCTCATTTAAAATGTTCATATACAATATAACAACACATGTAGCACACTCTATTAAAGAAGTATGGCTAGATTGGATGGAGAAAAAACATATTCCTGAGATTATGCAAAAAGAGTGTTTTGTAAAATATCAAATATGTAAAGTCTTAGAAATTGATGAAACAGAAGGAGTAACTTATGCAATTCAATTTTACGCTGAAAGCAAGGCTCAATACAATAGATATATAGAAATGTATGCAACTGCTCTTCGTGAGGATGCGGTAAGATGTTGGGGCAATAAAACTATTGGATTTAGGAGTTTAATGGAGTTAATAAGCTAAATTTCTAATATTTATATAGTTATGGGAATTAAATAAACCAAATGATTTAGTTTAAATTTATAGGATTGTTAAGATAAATGGCTATTTAAACGCTGTACAATAAATTCTTGACAAATTTTTGAAAAGAATTGACATAATCGATTAAAAACATTTTTTAATTCCTCAAAAGCAAATAGATTTGCTTTTTTTCAACTACTAATTTAATTTATATGAACAAGGCAGATTTGATTGAACAAATTGCAGAAGAAACAGGCATTAATAAAAAATTAGCGAATGATGTAATAAACTCAATCACAAAGGCAATTACAGAAGCACTAAAAAAAGGGGACAAAGTTACAATCGTTGATTTTGGTACATTTTCTGTTTCACATAGGGCTGCAAGATTAGGAAGAAATCCTCGTAAGGATGCACCTCCTGGTAAAATTTCAATTAAAGCAAAAAAGGTTGCTAAGTTTAAAGCAGGAAAGTTGTTGGGAGCTAGCATTTAATCTTTTTTATTCGGGTAAATAATTAAATGCTGCGGTTTGCTTACAATTTTTTATTTTCGCCGTTCACAATTTATATAAACATAAAATAATCATGGGAAGAGGCGACAAAAAAACAGCAAAAGGAAAACGTTTTAAAGGATCATTTGGCAAAAGCCGTCCTGCAAATCAAAAGAAAGCGACAGCCCCTAAAGCTGAAGTAAAAGCATCTTAAAATATAGGATGACTTAATTAAAAAAAGCCTGCAAAAAGAAATTTTTGCAGGCTTTTTTAATATTCAATCTCATTACACAATATTAGGAATATGATTTCTTTATTATTTATTGTCATTAATTAGTTAGTATCTAATGAAGTACAAACCTTACTATTCAATTAAACAGGTTGCTATTTAAAATAGCAACCTTACTACCACTTATAGTAATCTTGATGGAGTATCTAGCAAGGTGAAAAACAGGTTTATACAGACCATTGATTGAAAAAGATGTCTTGCTAGTGTGAGAAGTAAGTTTACTTTTGGATTCAGCAAACCTGTGGAGCTTCCCATCAAGGTTACTATTTCCAATAGCAATCCTACTTGAGTAACTAGCAGAGGTGTTTATTTAAACAAATATTTGAATTATAGGCAAGCTACCTCTCATTATTAATTATTAATTTTCAAAGTCGCTAATTCACTACAATGCTTTCTATTTTGAGAAGAAAGTTGATCTCTGTAATAATAAGGGATAATAGTAAAAACCATTATCCCTTATTTGCCAATTGACCACACGCCGCATCTATATCCTTCCCTCTACTGTGACGTAAACGAACATTTACCCTGTTTCTTTCTAAGTGGTTCATAAAGTCTTCAATGACGCCCTCTTCTGGTTTGTAAAATTTATAGGCATCAATAGTATTGTATTCAATGATATTAACGAGGTCAGCGGGTACTTGACGATATATTTTTATCAATTCATCCGCATCCTTAATACTATCATTAAAGCCCTTAAATAAAATATATTCAAAAGTTATTTCATTGTCAGTCTGTTTATAAAAATAGTTTAATGCCTCAATTAAAGCAGCAATATTATTACTTTCGTTAATTGGCATTATTTCATTCCGCTTTTTATCATTTGCTGCATGAAGCGACAGTGCCAATTTAAATCGAACTTTATCATCCCCTAAATGCTTAATCTGCTTGGCAACCCCTGCAGTGGAAACTGTAATTCTTCGAGGACTCATAAATAATCCATCTTCTGCACTAATCCTTTCAATTGCAGCCAATACATTATTGTAATTCATGAGTGGCTCCCCCATCCCCATGAATACAATATTGGTTAACTTTTGCTGAAATGCTGCCTCACTTTGTTGATTTATCAAAACAACCTGATCGTATATTTCATCAAACGTAAGATTCCGTCGTCGTTCCATATAACCTGTTGCACAAAACTTACAATTAAGGCTGCATCCAATTTGAGAAGAAACACATGCAGTTTTTCTTTCTTCAGTTGGAATTAAAACCCCTTCAATTAGATGTCCATCATGAGTTTTAAAACGGCTCTTAACTGTACCATCATCACTATGCTGTGAAGCATCAATAGAAAGTGAAGGAAGTACAAATTCCTGATTTAGTTTAGCTCTCAACGCTTTACTTAAGTTGCTCATGTCATCAAAACTATGCGCATGTTTTTGCCATAGCCATTCATGTAATTGCTTAACACGAAACTTCGGTTCGCCGATAGTAGCGAAATAATTTTCAAGATCTTTTATAGATAAATGACGAATATTCTTTTGTTCTAATTCTTTTGACATGCAGCGAAGATAATTGAAGAAAGCGAAGCTCCATTTATTTTTACTTTATATCTATTATAACAAGAAGAGTTTACCACAAGGGACAGATGATTTTACAAACAAACACCAGTATCTATAGTATTTAAGGGTGTAACTTCATTCATTTTTTACATTAAACTTTAAACTTATAACCTGAACTGAGTTTAACTTAAAACTTAAAAATGTCAAATCTTTTGACTCATTTATTTAAGGGATTTCATCTTAAGACAAAATCATACAACTTTGACACCGTAGCATATTTGCGTTCGTTGGGGAAAAAGCTGAACAAAAAAAAGAATTCAGGTGCAATGTGGATAAATAAATTGACATAGTAGTCATAGATTATATAATAAATTGTCCTACTTTTCGTTTAATAGTATATAATCTTTATTTGTACCCCTTTTACTGAACATGTATGCTACATAATTTTTGCGAATTAGCATTGAATAAAAAATTTATGTATAGGGCATCTATCTTTAAAGCAATAATTTTGTCTCTTGTGCTTTTTAGCTCAAGTGCTAGTGTTGCGATGAGAAATGATGCCATAATTCCGACACCATCTTCCATTATAAATGCTAGTATTTGCAGTGGCGATTCTTATAAATTTAATGGAATAGATTATACTGTTTCAGGAACATATTCAGTTCATTTTATAAGTGCTGCAGGTGGAGATAGTATTGCTACACTAAATTTAATAGTAAACCCATTACCTAGTCCGTCAGTTTCTGCAAGCGGTTCCACTATTTTCTGTGCAGGAGACTCTGTTACACTAACTGCTAGTTCAGGTGGCACCTATTTATGGAATACAGGTTCAAAGAATCAATCAATTACGGTTTTGAGCAGTGGCTATTATTGGGTTTATTATACAGACAACAATGGATGCAATGCATTTTCGCCACATACAAATGTGAATGTAAATCCGTTGCCTACTATTTCAACAGGTGCGATAGCAGATATTTGTGCAGGTTCCCAAAATTTATTATTTCCTTTTTCAGCTACAACAGGAAGTCCAGATCAATATAGTATTACATGGAATCAAGCGACAATTACTGCAGGAATGACAAATGTAAGTTGGACAACGTTAGGTGCAAGCCCAATAATTGTCAATAATCCCCCCGGACATTCAGGTAGCTATGGAGGAGTTCTGAGAGTAAGAAATTCAATTACTGGTTGTGAATCAATTCAAGGTACTCCAACAGTTACTCCAATATGTGCTATTGCAGGAGAATCAGGTTATGTCATTCTCACAGCACCTGCCGGTGGACTCATTTCAGAAATTACTTTTGCAAGTTATGGGACTCCAAAGGGCAGTTGTGGTAACTTTTCAATAAATCCTACTTGCCATGCTGCTAACTCAGATAGTGTACCTAAAGCAAGATGCATTGGTCAAAATGGTTGTGTTTTTTCTGCTGCTAACTATTATTTTGGCGATCCGTGTCCAAATACTTTCAAATTCATGTACGTACAAGCAAATACGATAACAATCAATCCTCCTAATCCAATAAATTTCTTTGTGAAGAGACAATCAAATTCGACCACAAATGCAAGTATTTGTGCTGGAAGTACTTATTTATTCAATGGAAATACCTATTCTAATACTGGTACTTATTATGTTTATTTGACTAATTCAGTTGGATGCGATAGTGTTGCGATATTAAATCTCAATGTTAAAGCAAAATCGACTACTACAATTTCAGCTACAATTTGTTCTGGAAGCAGTTATACTTTTAACGGAAACGTTTATTCTGTAGCTGGATCGTATATTGCTCATTTGACCAATTCAGTTGGTTGCGATTCTGCAGCCACTTTACTATTGACTGTGAAAAGTGCCTCTTATTCAAGAACAAATGCAAGTATTTGTGCAGGTACTAGTTATCAATTCAATGGTATCAATTATAATACTTCTGGAACTTACACCACACACCTAATCAATGCAGCAGGTTGTGATAGTGCCGCAACATTGGTTTTGACTGTCAGAGATATTACTACTTCTACTACAAATGCAAGTATCTGTTCAGGCAGTTCTTATACTTTCAATGGAAATGTATATTCAACTGCAGGAACCTATACTGTTTATTTGACGAATGCAGAAAATTGTGATAGTGTTGCCACATTAGTATTGACAGTCACACCATTGCCAACGGTTGCATCAATTCAAGGAGTTAATACTCTTTGTAAAGGCACCGTTACTGTATTGTCCGAATCGACTGTAGGTGGAACATGGTTATCTGCAAATAATAAAGTAGGTATTTTAAATGGCAATGGTTCTGTAGTCGGTGCTGCGGTTGGTACAGACACTATAAGCTATGCTGTTACTAATGCTTGTGGTACTGCCACCTCATCAATCGTGATTTCTGTTTCGGACCTATTATATGTAGCGCCAATCAGTGGTGTAGATGGGATTTGTTTAGGAAACAATGCCTCTTATGTAGATACTTCAATTGGTGGTGTGTGGAGTATATCAAATCCTGCTATTGCAACAATTGATGCAAGTGGTAACGTTTCTACTGTCTCTGCCGGTAAGACAACCATCAATTATTCAATTACGAATGGTTGTGGTATGGCAACTGCTACAAAGGATATTATTGTGAGTACCTCAAAACCTGTTGTTCAGGTAATTGGAGGAGTTTCTGCTGCTTGTGCAGGAACCACTTCAACGCTTACTGATGCTACGATTGGAGGTAAATGGTCAAGTGATAATGATGCAATTGCAATTGTTAATGACTCTACAGGTGTTGTAGCTGCTATAGCTGATGGTTCTGCGAATATCACTTATACTGTAGGAGCAGCTTTAGGATGTTCTGCTTCTGTAAGCGTTCCGTTTACTGTTAGTTGTTCTACTGTATCTACAGGAGGCGAAGGAGGATTGGAAAGTAAGAGTATGGGTGATGCAGTGGCAAAAAGAGTTTATAATAAGGCTTTAGTTAATACAACAAACATTGTTGATTATTCAATGATGCCAATCGTGAAAGAAGGGAGGGGTAAGATGGAAACAATGGGAGTTGTTACACCTGGAACACAAGCTGTTACCTATTTGATGCCTTCCTTAAATGCAATTGGCACTGGATTTACAGGCTATGACATGTCTGCAGGGGTGGCTGATTTGCCTGGTATTACGAATGCATCAACTATAAAGGCCTACGACTATACTGTAAATGCACAAACAAAAGCATCAACACTTATTTCTCGGACTTATGGTTTGGTTTATCAGCATACAAAACCAATCTGTGACAGATTGAAAGAGGCTACCTTGATGGATGTAAAACAAGTGAAGGTGCAAGGCATGAATTTCATTCAATACAAATTATTACAAAACTCAGGTCAAATCGAATATGCAATCAGTTTCTCTGCAGGCATTCAACAAGGAGTGGATTCATTTAAGATACAATCTGTTTGGTTGACACAAAACTTCACTAGCCAAGATACCATGTTTAATTTTCAAATATGGTCTGTTGATGCAGGAATGACTGTGAATATGTTGAAAAGCACATTAAACAAATTGAGCAACTTGTTACCTCTTACACAAGTGAATAGCGGTTACGGTGTGCCATCTACTTATATTTCTAAGATTACCCGTAACCAGAATAAACTGTTATTGACCATCAATAATAATTCGGCATCAACAAATGGTACTTTAAATCTTGTTTTAAATAGCAATGAAAATAGTTTAAATCAAACTTCTACTTCTATTCCTGTTAGTTTCTTGCCTGATGCGACGACAGATATTGCTGTTGATTTGAATGATAATTATGAAAGTGACGTACATCTTTTTGTAGATGGAGTACAACAGGATATGGCATACATGAATGATGGTAATTGGAATTATAGTGTAAGTTACGCTGCTGTTCACCCTAATTCATTTAATATCACCAATGATGGTGTAATGCCGGTAGATAGTACTGAATTTAGGTTACTTCGTAATGTTCATGTCAATGTAAATGTGACTGATTATGTGTCAATCTATAAACTATTGAAAGCAGGTGGGGTAACTAAAGATTTAACTCAATTTGCAAACCTTGAATTTAATGCAGCGGCTGTTGGGTCAGGTCAAATAAAGATCGTGATACAAAAGTCTTCAATCAGTAATTGGAATAGTCAATACAGCTATACATTACCAATTTCTGGCAATCTGAATCATTATAAGGTAAAACTTAGTGATTTCGTTTCAAGTACGAGTTCTCAACCGCTAATTGCAGATGATGTGATTACTGTTACTTTCTCTTTCATTAGTGTAGGAGGAAATAATATCGATGCAACAATTACAAATGTTAAGTTCACTCAAAATAAGTCTGCTTTTGTTCCTGAAGCATTAGATAGTTTTAGTGCCAAAACTATCTTGGCATTTCCAAACCCTGCAAAAGATAAGTTTGTGTGCACTTTCCAATCTGATAAAAAAGCCACTCTGCAATTAAAAATTGTAGAGTTATCTTCTGGTCGAGTAGTAGAGGTAGAAACTATTACTGCCTTAATTGGTAATAATATAGCTCCTGTAACTGTTAATAAGAAGAAGATAATGAGTGGGACATATATTTTAGTTTTAGAAGGGGAAGGTGTTAGATATCAACCATTTAAAATGCTTTTTAAAGATTAACAAATTACAAGCTTACAGGAAAGCAAATCCTCAAAAAATAGTTTTGTCAAGGTAAGCTCCATTCTATTAAATTAAAAGCCTAAGATTATTCTCTAATTTGTTGAGTAACTAATTCTGAACAAACTTTGCTGTCTTTTCATCTCCTGTAATATCACAATTACTTCTAATTTGAATTTGAAGGTTAGTGATCCATTCGCTGCAACCTCTGTTATATAGAAATTCATTTACCTCATGAATCAATTTCATAACCTCGTCATAAGTTCCTTCAAGAACAGTTGAAAAAGCCCCCACTTCATATTTAACTGTTGACTTTTGTATGATAGAAATAGCTTCATCCACCCATTCATAAGGATGCTTGTCAGTTACTACAGGTATTATTTGAATGCTTGCGTTAATGATGAATTTATGCATGTTCTTAAATTAATAATTAGAAATTGTTAAATGAGTTTGCATACTTTATCAATTAATACTTATCACCTCTTTTATTGCATTAAGGTTAATAACACCATAAATATGAGGAAATGAAATATTAAGCGAAGGGGCCACCTCATATAATAATGTATGAGTTAGTTTTTCCGGCTGTATGACAAGCTTAACTAGATTTACTTTTCCTCCAAAAAAGCGTTCCAAGGTACCTTCAACTTGATCTTTTGTACTACAATGAATAAATCCCTCCGAATCTAAAGACTCAGCTTCATAATAGCCTATGCTTTTAGCATTTTCCCAAGCATCTAAAGTTGTAATATGATATATTGGCTCTTCTTTTGCAAGTATTCTTGGAATTCTATTTTCTAAAAGCATCAAATCAACTAGAACCATGGCAGTAACAGCTTCAAGAACGACGGGTACACGCAAAGCAATACATAAGTCATGACGCCCCTTTACAGAAAAAGTCTCCACCTGATTCGTATTCCAATTAAGAGATTGCTGATCTTTTGGAGTTGATGAAGTAGGTTTTACTGCTATCCTGAAAACAAGTTCATTGTTATTTGTATAGCCTCCAACAATACCACCTGCATTATTAGTTGAAGTTTTGCCACTTGAATCAATTATAGGGTCATTATGATCTACCCCAAACATCTTAGCTGACTCGAATCCTGCTCCAAATTCAATCCCTTTTACAGCAGGAATAGCAAATACTGCATGACTAATTAATGATTCTACCGAATCGAAGAAATGTTCGCCTAATCCTAGTGGAAGACCGTTTACCCTACAATCTACTATGCCTCCAATACTGTCTTTAGTATCAATTGCTTTTTGTAATCCTGCTTCTAAGTCTTTCTCGCCACCTATTTCTAATATGGTACTCTTGACTTCAATGCCCTTTAATAATTTCTTCGCAATAACTCCGACAGCAACTAATGCTACTGTTAATCGACCACTAAAATGACCACCACCTCTAAAGTCTTCGAAACCTCCAAATTTTTCATGAGCTACAAAGTCCGCATGTCCGGGACGAGGAAAATCCCTTTGCTTTTGATAATCTCCTGAACGGGTGTTATTGTTTTCAAATTGGATTGTTATTGGCGCTCCTGTGGTGTAACCATTATAAATGCCACTCTTGAAGATTGGCAAGTCGGTTTCTTGACGGGGAGTAGTCCCCTTTTGAGTGCCACCCTTTCTTCGTTCTATATCGACTAAAAAGTCTTCAACGCATATTGGAAGTCCCGCAGGACATCCATCTATATTTACACCTACAGATTCTCCATGTGATTCACCAAAGATGGTTATTCTAAAAATTCGTCCGAATGAGTTCATTTGTTATAAAAAAATTTGTATTGTTTCCGAATCAAAAATATTATAGAATCCCTTTTCTTGCAATGCCTTTTTGAGTGGTTTGTCACTAGACCATAACACAGCTTTTAGAAAAATTGTGGTAGCAACAAAAGCTGCATCATCAAGGTCAACATTCTTTACAAGATTATAAGCCTCTTGAATTATTTTTGATGGCAATTGCAAATCTGTTATTACTTTGCATCGATTTAGCAATTCTCTTTTAAAAGTACTAACTTCTATTTCATTAAGATGAGAAAGTTTTAATATTTTATTAGAATGCTTACTTAATTCAGCAATTGTTCTTTCCGCAATAAATAATGTATTCTTAATTGTTAGAGTATTAAACAACTCATAAGTTTTTCCCGATGGCTTAATCAATATGCTAAAAAGTATGTTTGTGTCTGCAACAATTTTCATTAGATAGTAATTCCTGCTTTACTTAATAATTCCTTAGTGTATAACCGCCTTTCCCTTTTTACTTCTAATAATAATTCTTCTAATTCTGAGCCTGCATCAACATCATAAAAGTAAGTTGACTCTTTGACTTGAAGCGTTTCAATTTCATCAACGAGTTTCTTGATACTACTATCACTTTTATATTTATCGAGAGGTATTCTTACAATCACCTCTTTTTCAAGAATTTCTACTGACATAAAATTAATTTTTCCAAATCTACATGAAAAAACTAAGAAACCAATGCTCCCAACTTTTCAATATGTTTATAAAAGTCAGGATAAGATTTATTAATCGCTTCCGCTTCTTCAATTACAACATTACCTTTTGCTTTCAATGCAGCAATTGCACAGGCCATTGCAATCCGGTGGTCATGACGAGAATGAACTACTGCTCCATTGAGACCATTTCCTCCATTTACAATCATTAAATCATCTTGCAAAACTATTTCAACACCAAGTTTTCCAAACTCATCCTGTAACGTCAGGCCTCTGTTACTCTCCTTATGTGCTAATCTACTAACGCCTTCAATAACGGTTTTACCATTACAATACGCAGCAAGTGCCACTAAAGGAGGGAATAAATCGGGACAATCGGTTGCATCAAAATGAAATGCGTTTAAACCACTGACGCCTTTTAGAGGACTAGCAATTTCAATCTGACTTTCCTGAATAGAAATACGACAGCCACTATCTATCAAAGCCTGTAGAATTGCTTTATCAGCTTGTGTAGAATTTATATCTAAGCCTTTAACAGTAATGTCACCTGCAATTGCACCCGCTACTAATAGGAATGATGCACCACTCCAATCTCCTTCTACAGTATAATCAATGACCTTTGATGTATTTAATTTTTGATCAGGTTTTACAGTAAAACTTTTGTAATTATTGTTAGTAATAGTATAGTTAAAATCATTCAATACTTTTAATGACAAATCTATATAAGGTTTGCTTTTCAAATCAATAACAGTTATTGTAACTTCTTCCGTTGCAGAGGCTGCAAAAGCAAATAATAACCCTGTTAGAAACTGAGAACTAAGTGAACCATCAACGTTAATGTTTGAAGGAGTAAGAGGCCCTTTTATTACTAAAGGTAATTTACCTTGATTGGATGCAATAGTAACTCTTAGTTGAGGCAAAACTTCATCGAAGAAATCCATGGGACGAGTTAGCAAACTACCCTTTCCATTGATTGTTATTTCTTGAGAAGACAAAGCAGCAATTGGAGTAAACATCCTGATACCTAATCCACTCTCCCCACAATTTACTTCAATGCCTTTTGAAGATTCAGATTTTTTTACTAGTCCCTTTGAAGAAACAATTAGTTCCTCCTTTTTAAATTCAACAGTTGCTCCTAAATCCTGAATCATCTTTATGGCAGCTTGATCATCATTTGAAGTGCCAGGATTATGAATTACAGTTACTCCTACTTTCAACAGTGCCGCAGCACAAGCACGCTGCATGGAGCTTTTTGACGATGGGGCTACAATAGTCCCCTTTAATGTTGATGGTTGTACGGTTACAATCACGTATTATAATCTAATATTTTAATTAAATGTATTAACAATCCTATCAATCTCTACCAATGGGATTTGTTTGATAACTCCTGTCCCAATCTTTTCGAGTAAAATATAATTGATAGTTTCTCGTTCTCTTTTCTTATCCATTTTTAAAACCCCTAAAACGCGCTCTTTATCAAATTCTAATTTAGTGGGTAGTCCATAGTTTTCAATCACAGACTTTATTTCTTTTGTTTGATTGAAACCTAATAGTTGTTCTGAAATGATTGATGCGTATCCCATTCCGATAGCGACAGCTTGACCATGAAATAATTCATATTGATTTTCTAAAGCATGTCCAAGAGTATGTCCAAAGTTTAGCAGTTTTCTCTCTGCTTTTTCGAACTCATCCTTCTGAACAACCTCTGTTTTTAATTTTGCATTACGCTCAACTATATCAGCTAAAAGTTGTGTATTATTTTGAAATGAACTTAAGTTATTCGACTTTAGAATTTCAAACATTGCAGCATCCTTAATACAAGCATGTTTGATTATCTCTGCAAACCCATTACTCCATTCTGAATCTTCCAATGTTTTTAGCAGACTTACATCATACAGAAGGAATTTTGGCTGACGAATGATTCCAACCATGTTTTTATATACCCCAACATCAATCCCATTCTTTCCACCAATGCTAGCATCAACCATTGCCAATAATGTGCTTGGAACAAAACCAAAGTTGATTCCACGCATATAAATACTAGCCACATAACCAGTCATATCAGTAATCACCCCTCCGCCTATACCAACTAAAGTTGATTTCCTGTCAGCTTGTAATTCAATCAATTGATTAATAATACTGTCAATAGTAGATTGATTTTTATGTTTCTCTCCCGGAGGAACAATAATAACCTTAAACTCGCTGATTTGTGATTGATGAAGTTGATAAATAGTTTCATCTGTAATGATGATTGTATTTTGTATATCAACAATTTCTTTTAACTGTTTGATTGATGCATTAAAATAGTAATCAACAGCAGCAGTAGTGAATTGAAATGTCTGTTTATTCATGATTACATCCCATTTAGGAGTGGGATTTTGACAAAAAGAGAAAGAATGAGAAATAAGGCTTGCCTTTCTGGCAAGCCTTATAATCTATAATTAAGAATTCATTATCTTATTCTGATGATTGATACTTTCCATATGAACAGCATCCAAATATTTAGTAATAAACTCATTGCTCAATCCAAGTTTTGAACCATTTGCAAAAGCACGTTCTAAAATTTCGTTATAACGACTTGTTTGCAAGATTGTGATATTATTGTCCTTTTTGTATTGTCCAATCTTTTCAGCAACCTTAATGCGTTGACCTAAAATCTGCATTAATTCGTCATCCAAATGATTGATTTGTTGACGAAGCTTTTCTAATGCTGCATGATATTCTTCAGAAGCTACATCTTCCTTTCTCCAACGAATTGCACTAATCAATTCACCCAATTTTTCTGGCGTAATTTGTTGTTTAGCATCACTCCACGCATGATCAGGATCAACATGACTTTCAATAATTAAACCATCAAAATCCAAATCAATTGCTTTTTGTGCAACTTCCAATAAAATATCTCTACGACCACAAATATGCGAAGGATCATTAATCATCATCATTTCTGGATGACGACGTTTCATTTCAATTGCCAAATGCCACATTGGAGCATTTCTATATTCAGTATTACCATAGCTGCTAAATCCTCTGTGAATCAAACCAATTTGTTTAATTCCAGCTTTTGCAATACGTTCTACTGCCCCTAACCATAGTTCTAAATCAGGATTGATAGGATTTTTAATTAATACAGGAATATCTACTCCACGTAAGGAATCTGCTAATTCTTGTACGCTAAAAGGATTTACTGTAGTTCTAGCTCCCAACCACAAAATATCTACCCCAAAGTGTAGGGCATCTTCTACTTGTTTTGCTGTAGCTACTTCTACGGCAACAGGCAGACCTGTTATTTTCTTAGCGGATTGTAACCAAGGTAATCCCATCGTTCCAATTCCTTCAAAACTTCCAGGACGGGTTCTTGGTTTCCAAATTCCTGCTCTAAGTACATCTACTTTACCTGTAGCAGCCAATTGTGTAGCGGTGTTAATTACTTGTTCTTCAGTTTCTGCACTACATGGACCGCTGATAATTAACGGACGTTTACTCCATGCTTTCTGTGTAACCTCTTTCATTGTTGGGCTTGCAATAATTGCTTCCATTTTTGTTTGTTTATTCACATAATGACGACGCCATCGGTCTAGAACATTATGCTACATGAGTGATAATTTGTATTTTTATATAGTAAAGGATTCAAGTTGCCAATATCTAGCAACCTGAATCCTGAAACTTTTCTATCTGCTATTTGCATCATTCATTCTAATTCTCCTACCCTTGTAGTTTTTACCATCAAGGCAGCGAATCATTTGGTGTGCTGCACCCTGTTCTACCTCAACCCAAGTATTCATATCTTTCATATCTATCCTGCCTAATACTTCTTTCTTCAAATCGCTCATATCCAAGATAAATTGCAAGAAACTTGCTTTATAAAAACCATCTTTTGTGCCTAAATTAACAAATAAACGAGCATAACCTGCTGTAGTTCCTCCGCCACCAAAAGAACCTCTATCACCTCTTTCGCCCCTATCTCTGTCTCTTTCACCACCTCTAGTTTCATATCTATTTCTATCACGAGGAATCACGGCCCTATCACTTCCAAACTCACGAGGACGTTGTCTGCCGTTATCTCTTAAGTTAAGATCTTCTGCATTCTCGTAATATTTCAAAAAGCGGTCGAACTCCACTGCAGCCATCCGTTGCAGAATTTCATCCTTGCTAACATCTGCAAATTTCTCTTGCAACATAGGAAGGAAAGTATCATAGTCACCATGAGAAATATCTGTTTCAAGAATTTTATCCATTACTGCATAAAATTGTTTTCTTGTTACATCCTTTCCAGTAGGAATATCGACCCTATTAAATTGTGCTTGAATTAATTTTTCAATTGCTTTTAATTTAAAGGTTTCTCTAGCATGAACAATGCTCATACAGATTCCCGTATTACCTGCACGACCTGTTCTACCCGAACGGTGAGTATATACTTCAATATCATCAGGTAATTCATAATTAATAACGTGAGTGATACCATGTACATCAATACCTCTTGCTGCAACATCAGTTGCAATTAAAAGCTGTAATGTCTTATCTCTGAACTCTCCCATTACCTTGTCTCTCTGTGCCTGTGTCAAATCGCCATGAAGTGCATCAATATCGTACCCTTCACGAGTTAATTTCTCGGCTATATCTTGCGCATCTACCTTTGTTCTAGTGAAGATGATACCATAAATTCCTGGATTAAAGTCAATCAAACGCTTAAGTGTTTCGTAACGATGTTGGGCTGCTGTAATGTAGTATTGATGATCGATACTCTTGTTACCACTATTCACCTTTCCAACAGTCACTTCAAATGGTTCGTTCATGTACTTTTTACTCACCTTTCTAATTTCAGGTGGCATTGTTGCACTAAACAACCAAGTACTTTCTCTCTTTGGCGTATTTTGCAGAATAAATTCGATATCGTCTTTGAAACCCATGTTAAGCATCTCATCTGCCTCATCGAGTACTACGTATTTAATTTGTTCTAGATTAATTGCTTTTCTTTCAATCAAATCTATCAATCTTCCTGGAGTAGCCACTACAATTTGAACACCCCGTTTCAAATCTCTGATTTGCAAGCCAATACTTGCACCACCATAAACAGCTACAACTGAAACTCCCTTAATATGTTTCTTAAATAATTCAACTTCGCTAACTATTTGCATACAAAGTTCCCGAGTAGGACAAACTATTAATGCCTGTGGATACTTCTCGTCCGCTTCGATAATGTGTAGTAATGGAAGACCAAATGCTGCTGTTTTTCCAGTTCCTGTTTGTGCTAATCCAATAAAATCCTTTGTGCCTGAAAGCAATACTGGTATTGCCTTTTCTTGTATTTGTGTTGGGTTCACGTACCCCAACTCTGACGTTGCCTGAATTAATCTGGCATCTAAACCCAACTCTTCAAAAGTCATTATGTATATTTATATGTTCGCCGCAAAAGTAACTTAATTAAGTCCTTTCCAAACATTTTCTTTGTATTAACCTAATTTTATACCAAAATTTTTACGTTTAAAGGGAATAACACTTGGTTTTCTAATCATAATTGCACCTAAATAGTGAAATTAATTAGAAAAAAACTGAGTACCCACTAATTTTCGGAATCATTTTTTCCAAAATGCAATATTTTAATCTTCAAATTTCTGCAAAACAATCTTTAAACATCCTTAAAATTAAAAAAGCTACAAACCTCATAAGCCGGATTCTGTTTCTAAACTATCATTTATCTGCGATAAGCATTACTGCTTTACCTGTTGCTGCCTACCCTGAAACATCGAACGAGCCGCTCTCAAACGCTTCTATACGTGGCATTACAGTAACCAAGGTTTACCCATGCAAAATATTACTACCCTGCATCGTAGGCTCTTACCCTACATTTTCACCCTCATCCGCCTTAGCGGACAGTTATTTTCTGTGGCACTCTCTCTTCCTGTAAAGGAGCCGGCTATTCACCGGTGGTTTGCCCTATACTGTCCAGACTTTCCTCCCCTGAATAAATCAGAGGCGATAGTTCGGGTTTGTAGCGCAGCGAATGTAATAGGTTTAAATTATTTAGCACTAGTTATTATTTTCTAAACGCAATATTATGTAGTGGTTGATTGTTAGTGTTTAAAATTTCAAAACTTTAGTAATGCTATTTAAATTACCGATCTAAGCTTAATTAGATTCCTAACACAATAACTAGTAAAAATTTAAAAGTCAGATTTAAATAATGTTCAAAACCTAAAAAAAGCTGATTAAATCTCTTTGAAACAACATTTTAATAGAAGTAGTCTATATCTAAGTTCTCCTGATTTGGGCAATATGGATCAAGATTGTTCTAAAGTCTCCTCTTTGTCAAGTAATAACGACGGCTATTTAATTCTGTTTCTTAAGCCTACTATTTCTTTTGCCCTCAAAAGAATTTATTCCTATTCTCAACTTAAATTTCAATTGCAATTATAATTAAACATAACTCGGAATAGATTATCATTTGACTAATGTACGTATCAAAATAAAATAAATTCTAAATTTTATCATGTAATCTTTAAAGTGATTATAACCTGATTATCGTATTCAATAAATACTAAATTATTGCAAAACAATTTATAAAATAAAATTTTAATATACTATAGAAACTAAACAATGTATATCACAATTTCCTAATCAACATTTTACAATAATTCCAATCATTTGAAATATTTATTCATTTTGATTTCTATTGAATTACTGTGTGTTCTTTTGATAACGAGCATCTGTAAATAAACATACTTTAAGTAATAAAACCTTTACATTTTTCAATTGAGTTGCTAAAGAATTAAGGGGATTATGCCTTTAAAGTTAGGGCAACACACAAAAAGTAATTATGATTCAAACTGTAAAATGGGATTGGGAATTAAAACCCGAAAAAAAATGGTTTCAGCTCGAAATAATGGACATTTTCAAATATAAAGGTCTCATAAAATCTTTTGTAAGGCGCGAATTAATTGCAGGTTACCAACAAACGATTATGGGCATATTTTGGTTGGTATTACAACCCCTATTTACCACACTATTTTTCTTCCTTATATTTAGTAGAATCGTGAAAATATCTACTGACGGTATACCTCCCCTACTCTTTTACATGTCCGGAAGTATTATGTGGAGTTTTTTCTCTGATTGCCTAAGTAGTAGTATGTATTCGTTTGTACACAATGCACATATTTTCAACAAAGTATATTTTCCTCGAATAATTGTACCCCTAAGTATGGTATTAACACATACAGTGAGGTTTTTAATTCAGTTTATATTTTTCGTCATAATATATAGTTACTACACTATTAGCGGCAAAGTTCAGCCTTCGATTTATATGCTTTTGCTTCCCTTTTTACTTGTCCTTATTGGAACCTTTGCAATAGGAATTGGGATGATTGTAAGTATTTTCATGGCAAAATACAGAGACATTGAACAAATAATGAATTTCCTCCTTCGATTTGTGATGTTTGTTACTCCTGTGGTTTATCCGGCATCTATTATTTCGAAATCGTATCAAATATGGTTTTGGTTAAACCCCTTGACTCCTATTTTGGAAACATTCAGGACGGCATTTTTTGGTACCCCACTAATGTACCCCAACTTTATATGGATAAGTATGCTAACGGTGATAGGGGTATTTTTCGTTGCACTTGTGGTATTTAAAAAGAATGAAATCAAAGTAATGGATACACTTTAAGAGCGAGCGCATTATGTCTGAATTAGTTATACAAGCAGAGAATATTTCAAAACACTATCAATTAGGAGTACTCGGATCGGGGACTCTTAAAAGAGATATGCATAATTGGTGGCTGAAAAGTGTACTGAAAAAGGAACTATTACAAGAAAATGAGGCTAACAGCAAACAACATATTTGGGCACTAAGAGACATAAATTTTGAAATCAAAAAAGGTGACTCTGTTGGATTTATTGGCAAAAACGGGTCAGGAAAATCTACATTATTAAAAATTATATCTAGAATAATTCTACCTACTTCAGGCACTATTAAAGGAAATGGTAAGGTGGCTAGTCTACTTGAAGTTGGAACAGGTTTTCATCCGGAACTAACTGGAAGAGAAAATATTATATTGAACGGTCAGATTCTAGGTATGAACAAAAAAGAAGTCATCCGTAAGTTTGATGAAATTGTAGCTTTCTCAGGGGTTGAACGTTTTATAGATACACCTGTAAAACGATATTCAAGTGGTATGTATGTTCGTTTAGCATTTGCAGTTGCAGCACATTTAAATTCAGATATTCTAATAGTTGATGAAGTACTTGCAGTTGGTGACGCCGATTTTCAAAAAAAGTGCTTAGGAAAAATGAAGGAAGTATCTGAGGAAAAGGGAAAAACGATATTGTTCGTCAGCCACAATTTGCAAGCAGTCAGAAACCTCTGTAATAAAGCTATTTATTTGGATCAAGGTCAAATGGTAGACTTTGGAAAACCCGACTCTATCATATCAAGCTACTTGATAAAGGAAAAAGTTGAGACTCTTGAACAACATTATGACAATTGGGATAATGCTCCAGGTAATGACTATATTAGAATAAAATTAGTAAAACTAATTCCACAATTTATTAATGAGATAAATACAATAGATATCCGCACACCCTTATTATTTCATTTTGAGTGTTGGGTTATCAATAGTCGTTTATTAAGGGAAAATGTATTTGCGATAATAGAATTATTCAGTTTGACAGGCGAATGTATTTTTAAAGTAATGTCCGATGCTACATTAATTGAGCAGGGATTGTTATCTGGCTCAATACATATTCCTGGTAACTTCTTAAATAATGGATATTATTATATAAGCATCTCATTTATGGATAATAAAGGAGAGAAAATATTCGAATTCCCTGCAAGTGTAGCTGTTGAAGTTGCAGATTATCGCGAAAACACTCCCTTTTTTGACAAGTGGAATGGTGCCGTCCGCCCTCATTTCCCAATTGACCTGAATTTTAAAAAGCATATTTTAAATTAAGTATTATATGAACAATTTTCAATCATATCAAATCATTCACTTTGCACTAGAAAATTGCAACAATTGGAATGTACCTCAAGGTAATACTCTATTATACTTTTGGTGGCATGAAAAGGCTTTAGCACATATTTGGCTAGAACCTGAAAAAGAATGGGTGGATAGCACATCTTTCAAGAAAAAATTGATCGAGGCAATTCAACCGGCAATTTCTCAGTCTTTACATCGACAAAACAAACAAGATTTAACTTCATTTAATTGGCAGAAATGCGTTAATGATGATAATTTCAATGAATTAATTTCATTTCTAAATGAATTATATAATACAAGTCGAATTCAATTAAAAGAAAACATTTCGGTGGTTGTTTGTACTAGAAATAGAACAGAGGCTCTTAGAAATTGCTTGGCCGCTATCGAAGAATCCGTGACAGAAGGAGACGAAATTATTGTAGTAGACAATGCACCTTCAGATAATTTTACAGAACTTGTAGTAGCTAATCTTCCTAAAGTACGCTATATAAAAGAACCTCGAAAAGGGCTTGATATTGCGAGGAATACAGGAGCAATGGCAGCAAGAAATCAGATTATTGCCTATACAGATGATGATGTATTAGTATCAAAGACTTGGGCAAATGAAATTAGAAATTGCTTTGAGGATAAATTGACAATGGCAGCAACAGGTTTAATAATTCCCGAGACCTTAACAACAAAAACACAATACATTTTTGAACGTTATTGGGGCTTTAATCGAGGCTATTGCGAAAAAATATTCGATCATCAATACTTCATGAATCACATCGATTATGGAGTACCTGTTTGGGAAATAGGTGCCGGTGCTAACATGGCATTCAGGAAATCTATTTTTGATTTAGTTGGATATTTTGATGAAAGACTCGACGCAGGTGCTTCTGGATGCAGTGGCGATTCGGAGTTTTGGTACAGAATACTAGCAGAAGGGTGGAATATTTTTTACCAGCCAGATGCCTATGTTTATCATCATCATAGAACTTCTGAAAAGGATTTGCAACAACAGTTATTTAGCTACATGCGTGGGCAAGTAAGTTCATTACTCGTTCAATATGAGACCTATGGACATGTGGGCAATTTAAAAAGAGCCATGAAACACCTGCCAAACTATTATTTTTATAGATTTAAAAATCGCCTTTTACAAGGAAAAACAGAAGATTTCACCACTATTTTTACTGAAATTAAGGGATGTATTTCAGGACTCAGATATTATCGACAGCACAAAGAGAAAAGAAATATTCCTTTTTTAAAAATTGATCAGTCACTATATAATCCTGTTATCATAAATGATTATTCACTAGTTTCTGTAATCATAACTGCCTATAACTATGGTGAATTTATCGAACAAGCAATCAAAAGCGTTTTAAATCAAACCTATCAAAACATTGAGATTATTGTAGTTGATGATGGATCGGCAGACAATACATCAACTATACTTTCAAAATACCCTCAGGTTAAGAAAATTCACACAAACAGGGTAGGTCTAGCTGCTGCGCGTAATATGGGCACTCAATTATCTAAGGGAGATTTCCTGTTGTTTCTTGATGCTGACGATTACCTTTTGCCCGATGGAATAGAACAGAATTTAAAACATTTCAAACAATTTCCCAATGCAGCCTATGTTTCTGGTGCTCATTTAAAACAAGATGAAAATGAGAATTATTTGCAAGTAAATCCGTCCTTGTACAAAGAAGGTGATGTGTATGCGGCACTCTTACAAGGAAATTATATTGGCATGGAAGCCACTGTTTTATATAGGAAAGAACTATTTTTCACATTCCATTTTGAGCCCAAATTGGCAGCTTGCGAAGATTATGACATTAATCTAAGAATTGCCCGTCATTTACCTGTTTATTCTCACAGAGAATTTGTTGCTGTTTATCGGATTCATAAAAAAAACATGTCATCCGACAACTCAAAAATGCTACAGGCGGCTACTAAAGTACTTCAACAACAGATTCCATATTTAAACTCACAAAATGAAAACGAAGCACTGCATGCAGGTCTAGAAAATTGGAAAAAATATTACACTCAACCGCTAAAAACAACTGTTCTACAATGAATGATGCATACAGAACACCACAATCACCGCCCATTATAGCTCCGTTGCCTGCTGGAATTAATCGACCTATTTGGTCAGTAATGATACCTGTATATAATTGTATGGCCTATTTAGAAGCAAACCTGAAATCGGTCTTAAATCAAGATTTGGGAGAAGACATCATGCAAATAGAAGTGATAGATGATGGTAGTACTGATGGAGATATTGAGGCATTTGTAAATAAAATTGGAAATGGTAGAGTTAGTTACTTTCGACAAAACGAAAATGTAGGTAGCTTACGTAATTTTGAAACCTGTATTCAGCGTTCAAAAGGGCACTATATACATTTATTTCATGGCGACGATGTTGTGATAAAAGGATTTTATGAGGAAATAAAAACGCTTTTTGATGAATATCCAGAAATAGGTGCGGCATTTACCGATTATCAATATATGGATGATAACGGGGATAAGATGTGGGATAATGAGAAGCTAATTGAACCACGAGGAATTGTAGAAAATTTTCTACATAAAATAGGCTCAAATCAATTACTACAAACCTGTGCTATAGTCGTTAAAAGAGATACGTACGAAACATTAGGTGGCTTTTATGGGGTTCATTATGGTGAGGATTGGGAGATGTGGGCTAGGATTGCTGCCCATTATTCTGTTGCGTATTCTCCAAAAGTATTAGCCAAATATCGTGTTCATCAGGAAAATATTTCATTTAATTCTTTAACAAGTGGTCAAAACATTCACGACATATCAAAAGTAATTAAGACTATAGAACAATATTTGCCAAAAAAGGAAGCAAAAAAGATTACAAAAAATGCAAGGAAAAACTTTTCGCAGCATTATGCTAGAATTGCACATCAAGTTTATCATCATTCATACAATACAGTAGGTGCACTCGCACAAACACATGGAGCGCTAAAATTAGACATCAATAAAGTTTCTGTGACACAGGCACTTAAGATGTACACAAAACTTTTGATTAGATACAGAAATTAATACAATCGGTTAATTCAAAAATCTGATTACATTTTAAATTCTTGATTCAGCCTATTATATTGCTTTCATCTTATTCCCTTTTGCATCGTGTGTAACTTCTGCTAAACCGAGTGCTTCCATTAGAGGTGGAATATACATGCCAAAGCGGCCCCGCAAACCTTTTTTCAGCCCATACCAACCTCCATTTGGGTTACTTTCTGAACGGCCCCATGCTTCAACAGTCCCTTCTTTTACAGTTTTTTGTTCGTCGGCACTACCAAGTTCCATCCAATCGCCATGGTCTTTAAGCATTTGATGAAGGTCGGTCAAGCAATCAATGTTATAGTGTAAAACAGTCTTTCCCACAGTACAAACTAAGATTTCCTTCTCGCCCTTAGCATCAACATGCATCATGTATTCACTCGACAATGGAGGTGTTTTCAATACCAATGGACTATCCTTTGTCCCTATTTTATAGCTCATTTTCAGTTGTTTTAATTTATAAATTTATAGACTTTATTTGAACTACATAATAAAAACCACAGCTAGTTAAAGCGGTTTTGAAATTATTTATCTCAAAAAAGCATCAAAAAGCATATATATTCATAAAACGCCTCTCTTTATTTGTCTTTATTTTCGTTAATGTACACTTTTTTGAAACTTTAACGTTGCTATGTGCTTTTTATATTTGAACATTTGTCCGTGCTGAAAAAATATATGATTGTCGCTCTCAAAAACCCACCCGTGGCGAACAATAAACTCAAGCACAATTACCAAGAGATTAACCTTATTTTATCCCTTTTTTATTTTTTCACTTACTGTAAATCATTTATCGCTTACTGTAAATCATTTATTGCCTACTCTCAGTTATTAAGTGCCTGCTGTAAATCATTTATCGCTTACTATAATTCATTTACCGCCCACTATCAGCTATTAATTGCCTACTATCAATCATTTATCGCTTACTGTAAATCATTTACCGCCTACTCTCAGCTATTAATTGCCTACTATCATTCATTTATCGCTTACTGTAAATCATTTACCGCCCACTATCAGTTATTTATTGCCTACTGTAAATCACTTATTGACGGCTGTAAATGCTTCAAATTCTCGATTTCAAACTTTTTTTATATCAATTCAAACTTAAAATTTTATAATCATGTCTAATTATTTTGTCAAACAAAACAATCGTGAATTTAGTGCACAAATTACGGGATTTTCAAAAGAATTACCTCATTATTCAACCGATTTGGGATTTACGGTTGATGATGTCAAAGAAACAGTTGATGATGCTGCTTTTATGGCTTGGCTAGTAAAATCGGAGATTGCAGAGGAAAAAAACAAATTGGCGTGGACATCCTTTGTAAATGCTAGCAGAAATAACTCGAATGGAGCATTAGTATTAGTTCCCCCTGTAGCAATTGTGCTTGATGTAATGCCAACATTGGTTTTGCCGGGTATCGATAAACGTTTTTCACAAAAAGCGGCTAAGGCAAAGGCAAACGGCTGTTCGGAGGCGAATCAAAAGATATTGGGAATATTTACCTCCCCCGATACCACTCAAGTAACTGAACCTGCTTTAAAGTTAAAGGAAGAGGCAGGGTACCCTGAAATTAGTTTTCAAAAACATGGATACGTGACCATCAATCTGTATCGAAATACGGGTAAGGGTTATGATAGTCAACCATATAAAACATTATCAAAAAGTCCATTTTTAGATACCGATATACCGGCAACTGGAGTTACAGCTCAATATAAATATAAGGCTATCTATACTGTAAATGATGTGGAATCGGGAAGTTACAGCGCAGAAGTAAGCATTAATGTGGTTGGAAAATAGTGGTTAGTTAAATCTGATTGAATCAAAAAGCCCTAGAAGTAAATCCTTCGAGGGCTTTTTAATGTCCCGAATAAAGGGTGCATAAAAGTTTTTCGCTTAAAATATTAACCCTAAATAAATTCGATTTATAAAAGCTAAAAGTTCAAACCGATTAAAATATGGATTTATTCGATTTTTTTGCCTCTGAGCCGGCAGGCTTCGTCCTTACAACGCCACTCCGTTCAACCTTTTGAGAAAAAATATCCTACGGATTTTTCTCAATTTCAGCTTCGCTGAAAGCAGAT
>CANCPA010000023.1 GCA_947379895.1 Chitinophagaceae bacterium
GAATTACTGCCTATTTTATTTAAAAATAAACTTCAAAAATTGTATCTACAAAAATCAAAGAATGTTCTCTATGAAATGGTTAGCCTCGCAAATGCCGCACTCAATTTATCGATACTACTACCATTGAAACCCGTCATTACAAAAGATACAATGCGTGCGTTATTTTCTAATTATCCTACTCTTTTTCTCGATTCACTACAAGTACTTGAGACTAAAATGGCTAGGGCCTTTAACAACTAAAATACATGCCTTTAGCCAATTATGCATTTTATACGGGTGCCATCCTTTTTGTGGTGGCAGATGCACTGCAAAAAACGACTTCTAAGGGCGTATTAACATGGCGCTATTTGTCTAAAAGGTCTGTCTATACATCAATCGTATCTATCGCTGCCACCTTTATTATTTATGGTTTCCATACCTTTCCTACCATTAGTATTGCACTGCAAATAGCCTTGTGCTCATTTTGTTGTGGATTAGGACTTTTATTCTATATCAAGGCCGTCAATAGTCTCAAGTTTTCTAATGTAGGTTCTCTTGCGATAATCGGGAATGTAATTAATCACTTATCAGGTTTGGTATTGTTTCATGAAAAACTACAAAAGCTAGACTTGTTATGCTTTGGATTGATGAGTTTTGGTTGCGTATTTCAATTAATTTATTCACCTAATCTAAGAGGGGCGAAGTATGTCATATGCAGCTCGTTTTTCTGGACAATGGGCTATGTATTATTGTCGTATGTGTTGAAACAAACACCAAATGTTTATTGGAGTGTACCAATCATGGAGGTCAGTATATTGGTGATGAGTATTTTTGTATCTTACTTTTTCTATAAAAATGAAATCTTACCCGACGAAGAAAGATTATCTAGCGTAAAGGGTAGGTTAGTCTTGCTCTTGATTGCCTTATTCATCTATTTTGCTTCCTTATTAAATAATTATTCCTTTCAGCAATTACCCCTTACTTCGATCAACTTCTTTCAATTGTCTTTAATGCCGATAGGCTATGTACTAAGTCTGAAAATATTTAAAGAGCGACCTACAAAGGTCGAACTGATTAGCTTTTTAACAGGCTTTGCAGGATTTGCATTATTTATATTTACACATAAATAGAAACAGCAAGATTAAAAATGGCACATATTGTAATGAAATATACATTGAGAAGTATAGTTAAAGCCCCAATGCTAGGACTTACTACCAATGAAAACAAATTGAATAAATCAATTTTCCATTTTATAGGAGCTACTTCAATTGATTCTATCAGTAAAAATGACTCAACAGAAATGAAATGAAAGAATATCTGTTTTACTACACGAAACCAATTAAGGCGCTAATCTTTGCTTTGTCCATACTCTATTTTCTCCTAGTCTATATTCTATTCTATCATGTAATCGACTTGCACGTCCCTGCCAAAACTCAATTACCGTGGGAACCAAACAATAGCCCCCCCAATTTTCAGGTCTTTGAACAGCTATTCCTTTAAACCGTTGTTCAATCTCCTCCACTTTTTTTTCTAACTCTGCCCTACTATTAATTGGCTGACTTTGCGGCGAAACCCATGCTCCAATCTGACTTCCTCTTGGTCGACTATTAAAATAGGTATCCGATTCAATTGTTGAAACCTTTTGTAACACACCTTCAATCCGTACTTGCTTATATAATTCTAGCCACAAAAAAGTCATAGCAGCGTGGTCATTTCCTTCTATTTCTTTTGCTTTACGGCTTCCATAGTTTGTGTAAAAAACAAACCCATTTTCGTCAAATCCTTTTAAGAGTAAGATTCTGTTTGAAGGGCTTCCGTTAGCCTGAATTGTAGAAAGACTCATAACATTAGGTTCATTCAGCTTATTGGAGACAGCCTCATTAAACCAGACTTCAAATTGATCTATTGGATTTTCCTTCAGGGTATCTTCATTTATCCCATCAGAGATATATTCGTTTCTGAAATTAGCAACTAATTGCCTTAGCGATTTAGTTTTGAAATGATTGATAAATGTATTTAATTGACTCATTTGACGAACAGTTTAGCAGATATGTACTTTGAATTCTGAAAACGCAAAAGTAATCTTCTAATGCAAGCGGATGCTATGAAGTATCATAAAATGTTTTGGTAAAAGTTTAGTTATACCCAAACAAATTTGATTAGTAATTCATGTTACACAGCATTTAAACAATTAATAGGATTTTACACTTTAAGTTATGGGCTTACTATTACGACTTAAGTCTAAAAACATAAATCAACTATTTTGTAACATTACCGTAATTGGGTGTATAAAAGCTTTTCGCTTACCATTACTAAAATACATTATCACCAATGTATTTTAGTAATAATTTCCACACAGCTAAATTTATAAAATAGCATTTTTTAAAATTGTTTTTCTAGTACTCGCTTTCTCACCAGTCCTTAAATAAGCCACCTTAGGGCAATCTGCTTTCAGCGAAGCTGAAATTGAGAAAAATTCGTAGAATATTTTTTCTCAAAAGGTTGAACGGAGTAGCGTATTTGCCCCTTTAGGGGTTGGGGCGCCTGCCGGCTAAGAGGCAAAAAAATCGAATAAATCCATATTCTAATCGGTTTGAACTTTTAGCTTTCATAAATCGAATTTATTTAGGGTTAATATTTTAAGCGAAAAACTTTTATGCACCCCCGTAATTTGTAATGCACCTGATTTAAGTTTAGCCGTAAAATAGAATATAATAATCTGTGTCTTTTACGATGAATCAATCATTCTCGCTTACTTACTTTCCTTGTTAACAATGGGTTTTGCGTATCCAAAACGTGCAGTTCTTTCTGTTTTATAATAGGCATCTACGCCAACGCAAGTCATAGTGCCTGCATTTTCAATAGCAATAAAGCCATCCTCTTCAATCAAGCTTGCATCCATCAATATATCAGTCACATAGCCAATCACTAAAAAAGTATTATTCTGCTTAATTGGTACTATCTCAGACAATTCTAACGCATATTTTATAAAACTTTCTTTTACAAAAGGAGCTTTAATTGAGTTGATATATTGTGCCTCGAGACTAACAGCCTCAAATTCATTAATTTCTACAGGATATTTAGCGCTACTCTGATGAGCCTTGTTTACAAAGGAAGGATGTATATGATTAATTGTATATGCACCTGTAGCTTTTATATTACTAAGTGTATGTGGTGCAGCAGCTAATGGTCTGTTGATGAATCCAATCAAAGCAGGATCAGAACCAAGATGAACAATACTACTAAACACAGCCAAATTAGGTTGTCCATCCTCATTAACAGTTCCTATTAGACTAGCAGATTTGAAACCAGAAAGACAATTAATGAAATTGGCACGATAAAATCGTTCCCAAGTTTTGATGGTATCTATCGAAATATGTTGCATATTATTAATAAGGATTGACTTACCAAAAAGTTTATTTATTCATCTTGACAAACAAACTTTATTCACTCCTATTTTAGAACCCTTTTTCTTTTTGTCATTTCCCCGTTACTTTGCAGACATGAATAATGAACTATTAAGGCAACTTATTACAGCTGCATTGAAGGAAGATATTGGCGACGGCGACCATAGCACCCTAAGCTGTATTCCTAAACATAAAAAAGGAAAGGCAGTACTTAAAATTAAACAAGCAGGAATATTAGCAGGTATAGAAGTTGCACGAAAAATTTTTGAACAAGTAGAACCTACATCAATCTTTACCGAATACAAACAAGATGGTAATAAAATGGAAGTAGGCGAGAATGCTTTTGAAGTGGAGGCCTCCATTTATACGATACTAACATGTGAACGTTTAGTGTTGAATTGTATGCAAAGGATGAGTGGCATTGCAACACTTACACATCTCTATACCCAAAAACTTAAAGGATATAAGACTCGACTTTTAGACACTCGGAAGACAACACCTAACTTTAGATTACTTGAAAAAGAAGCGGTCAAAATTGGTGGTGGCACAAATCACCGCTTTGGTTTATATGATATGATGATGCTAAAAGATAATCATATTGACTATGCAGGAGGATTAGAGCCCGCAATCGAAAAGGCATTTGATTATGCAAATGTCCGCGAACCTAAACTTAAAATTGAGGTTGAAACTAGAAGTCTTGAAGATGTGAAAACAGTTTGCCGGATTGGTAAAGGCAAAGTATTCAGAGTTATGCTCGACAACTTTACTCCACAACAAATTACTGAAGCTTTAATACTTATTAATGGAGAATTTGAAACAGAAGCAAGTGGAGGAATTAACCTAGAAACTATTGAAAGCTTTGCAGCTACAGGTGTTGATTATGTAAGTGTGGGTGGATTAATTCATCAAGCACAAAGTTTGGATTTGAGTTTAAAAGCTGTTATAGTATAGTAAAATACAAGTACAATATTATTGTTTAAATGAGCACTTGCACATTTTTGTATAATCCGTACATCAATACTTATTCAAAACACTTCATTTTTAATTTATTATTTTAATTAATTCTCAACCATTAATTAATATTCAAGCAAAAGACTGATCTCTTAATATTTATAACTACTCAGGAGGTTTTACCACTAGGAGCAGTGTGTCACGAGAAATAAGAATGCAAGTGATTGTTTCGTAATTGTATGAATGATGATAGTAGGTCTATCGTACACGCCTTACAACAGGGATGTACAAACCGCCCAAAGGTGCTGTTTTGAAAAGAAACGGTATTGAGCGTTTGGGTTAAAAGGTGTCGCAAGGCATCAGGTGCGTGTAATGGAGTTGAATGAGAATGAACCGTTGATGAAGTATCGAAAAAGTGAAAGACGAGAGCAAAACTGTTGAGTTGTTCTATTGACAGGATAAGATTGTAGCGGGTGGCTGTTTACTGGCTACAGGCTCTCCGTTATAGAGACGGCAAGAACATTACACAGGCGTTTGTACGAAACGTGAGAAACTTCGCTGACAATGTGCCGACGAGCAGGAACGAGAAAATACTGCGGTATTTGCCACGGGAGTAGGAAGCGACTAAGGTTATCATCGTCCTCAACTATTCGCAACAAAGGCGGATGGAAGGTGTCAGGAAGTGACGGATATGCCCGTAGTAGTGATGAATATTCTGTAATGGGGTAGGAGCGAAGGGGCGTAGTTATCTGGTTTGAGTATTTGAAAACACCTAATGAAAATTGGCAAGATGGACAGAGAAAGAACAAAGTCTTTTGAAGTGAGTCAGGAGGCGGTTTATGAGAGTTACCTGAATGTGTGTAAGAAAGATGGCGGTGCAGGCATCGACAAGGAGACGATTGAAGAATTCAATAAGAACCTTGGTGGCAATCTGTACAAGATTTGGAATCGCATGGCATCTGGGAGCTATCAACCACCACTAGTTCGCACGGTATTGATTCCGAAGAAACAGGGGGGCTTTCGCCCGTTGGGCATTCCAACGGTAGGAGACCGTATTGCACAAGGCGTGGCGAAGATGTATCTTGAGCCTATCCTTGAACCCCTGTTCCATATTAATTCATTCGGGTATCGCCCGAACCGTAGTGCACATGATGCCCTGGCGCAATGTGTAGAGAACTGCAAAACACATTCATGGGTTGTGGATTTGGACATCAAAGGATTCTTTGATAACATTAATCATGATTTGATGATGAAAATGGTGTCTTATCATACTAATGAAAAGTGGGTATTGCTGTACACTGAACGTTGGTTGAAAGTAGGAGCGGAACAGGCTGATGGCAGTATTGTGTCGAGAGAAAAGGGGACGCCACAAGGAGGTGTTATCAGTCCCTTGTTAGCGAATCTTTATCTTCATCATGCGTTTGATATGTGGATGGGAAAGTATTTTCCGAATCATCCTTTTGAACGTTATGCAGACGACATTATTGTGCATTGCAACAGCAAATCCGAAGGCGAGGAGGTACTTGAAAGTATCAGGAAGCGACTATTAGACTTTGATTTAGAGTTGCATCCGGAGAAGACGAAGTTGGTTTACTGTCAGGACTATAAGCGAGGAGAAAAGCACGAGCATAACAGCTTTGTGTTCCTAAGTTATAGTTTTCAGCCACGAAGCATGGAATGTAAATTTAATGAGGGAAGGGGCATAACTGCTTTTGGTGCAGCCATCTGCTGCAAAGCCAAAGTGTCGATACGAGAAGGGATAAGGGTAGTGTTTGACCCACACAAAACGCATCTTCCACTTGAACACATAGCTAAGAAGCTGAACCCTAAAATTAGGGGCTGGCTCAATTACTACAGCAGGTTCAATGCGGATATAGCAAAACGGGTCTTTTATTATCTGAATGAATTGATAAGGAAATGGATAAAGAAGAAGTATGAGCTGTCAGGCATAAAATGGGTTGTAAGGAAATATGACCAATATGTAAAGACAGACAGAAACTTGTTCTTTCATTGGCAAAAAGGAATAATATAGAAGGCTGGATAACAAGAGCCGTGTGAAGGGAGACTTTCACGCACGGTTCTGTGAGAGGCTCGGGCTGAAATGCCCTTGCCTACTCGACCAAGGTTTTCAAAAAGAAACACAAGGATTTATTGTTTGTAATCGCTTACACTCATCAATTTTATTAGAAAACTTTGTGTCCCTTGTCTTTTTCATTGTTTCCTTTGTGGTAAAATATCCTGAGTAGTAGATAATATCTAAAACGAATTTATAATTATGAGCAAGAAAATTAAACCTGTAAACAATGGTTTTGGTGGATTAGTTTATAGTACAAATCCTGATGTAAAACTTGATGGAGAAGATTTAGATGTCCCCGATACCTTACCCGCCAAACAACAAAAACTACGCATACGATTGGAAACTAAACATCGTGCAGGAAAAGCTGTAACGATAGTCGCAGGATTTATTGGCAATGATGATGACCTTCAAAAATTGGGCAAGCAATTAAAAAATCATTGTGGAACAGGCGGTAGTGCTAAAGACAATGAAATAATTATTCAAGGTGATCAAAGAGAAAAAGTACTAAAATATCTTTTAGCAAACGGATACACTCAGTCTAAATGATGAGCAACTCATCACTCATAATTTTCTGTTCCTCTTTCAAAATTATTCTGCAAACCCATTCCAGGTATAAAGCTGTAAATCTTGAGGATTATAGGGTGGATATTTATCGGGCGAAACAGTTAACAATTGTGATGCTTTGTCATGAGTAATTAACCGATAAGTGCAAATGTGTCCAGGCAGTTTTATTCTAACAGAATAATCATACACATGTTTAGCGCCAAAGCACGAAATATTAGTCTCTACTAATTTGGAATTAGAAGGTGTTATTTTATCCATATCTTGAAACAATACAATTTCATTTTTTGATATTGGTGATTCAGAACTTATTCTAAATTTCAAAATTAGTTCTTGTTGTCCTGCCACATAAAGCGTTCCCTTATATGAATCATTGATATTGTCTCTAGGAGATAACCATTGAATGATTTTCAATGCTATTTTGTTTCCATTATGTGCTTTTTCTGCATCTTCTTTATAGTCATAAAGTGGCTGATAATAATTTTCAGTCTTTTTGTGCATCAACAAATCATCACAGATTTCGATTGCCTTTTTATAGTTTCCTGCTAAATAATAGGCTAATCCCAAAGTATTGTATGCTTGTAAATAATTTGAGTCAATAAGAATTGCCTTTCTGCAACTTTCTATTGCTTCTTTTAATTTTCCTTCATGTATTTTACTTTCAGCAATTGAACAATTTGCCATCACTTCTACCATTGTATGGTCGCTACTCATTACGTCAGGATTATTTTTGCAAGCAGTAAGCATTTTAAGGTAATCTTCAATTGCGTCTTCATAATTCCCTAATTTATTCTCCGCATTTCCTCTTTGAAAATAATCAAATTCTAATTCTTTGTAGTTATTTGCAATGTAGGTTGCCTTGTTTCTGCATTCATCATAGTATGCATTATTATATAAAACCATGGCCTCTCGTTGATGTGCAGCCTTAAATTTGGGATTGGTTAATAGTAATTTATTTAAAAAGAATCTTCCATTAATTGTATCGCCTAAAAAAAAGTATGTCCATGCAAGATTACTTAGTCCCAAACTATACAAAGGCCAAAATTTAAAGATGGTATCATATTCTTGAAAACAGTGAACAAAATCTCCAATTCTTCTTTCCGCAATTGCCCTGTTTATATATGCATTTGTATAACGATGATTCATCGAAATTAATTTGTTATTATCTGCAATAGCGGCTTTATTATTCTTTAATATTAAATTGTCGAGCGCCCTGTTAAAATAAACATTTTGAATTGTAGAGTCATATACAAGTGCTGTATCATAGTCTTTAATAGCCTCTTTATATTGAAACATTTCAGCTTTTAACAATCCCCTCATAAAATATAAAGAAGCATCCTTCAAATTTAAGGCAATTGCAGAGTTATAATCATTCATTGATTCTTTATATAATTTTAGCGACCTGTTTAATCGAGCCCTTTTGCTATAGTTTACAGCAACCGTAGGTTGTGCCGCAATAATGGTATCATATTCTTTTATGGCCTCCATCGAATATTCATTTTGACTCAATAATTGAGCTCTTTCAATTCGATCTTGAATGCTTAAAGGCTTGTTACCATAAATTTGGTTAAATGCAGTCAACAATTCCTTGTCAGTATATAAATTTGATTCCTTTTTTGTCTTGAAAATAATTTGATTTGTTGCTTTATCCGAATGAATTTTCTTCGCAAATTCTAAATCTGAAATGGCCTCTTTATACATTTTTATTGAAGCATAATAAATACCTCTTTGCCGGTATATTAATGGATTTGTAGGGTCAAGTATTGTAGCACTGTCATAGTCGGCTAAAATTTGTTCTTTATTGTAATTGTGCGACTTAGTTTTATTTATGGCTCTTTCTAAAAACAATTCTCCAGTATTTGTAGAGAGTTTAATAGCACTATCAATGACATTTATTGCGGATATGAAATTTCCTCTTATAGAGTAATTAAGGGAGGCATTGCGATACTTTTGAGACAGGATATCATTTGATTCATTATTTTGAGCAAACAATCCACAAGGAAGTGTTATTATCAAAATATAAAAACAATTCAAACTCAACTTTTTCATAATTTATTCAATTTATTTATTTTGTTCAAGTACAATCAATACCATTTAACCTGCACATTTTTTATTTAATTAAGGATGATTAGGTTTATGAACAGGAGTCGGATTTATTGGTTGAATTTTGACTTCTTTTTGTTCTTGTTTTTTATGGGGCACATGCTCCTCTTTATGTGTAGCAACATAAAATCCAAATTGAATAGGGCTCGTGATTAGATCTAATAAAAGTGTAACGGGAAGCAATCCTAATTTTGTTATTCCATTTGTAAGGGGTATTCTTAGTGCTACTAAACGGTTCGAATCTTTGAGGGCTTGTAAAACAAACACATCGTTCGGAGAATTAATTGTTTTCTCGTTGTAATATTCATGATGACTACCCGGCTTATTAATGCAATCACTATTAACTACATCTGTATAAACCATCAGATTCGAATCAGGAATTGCGTTTAGAGTAGATATCTCTTCAACTTTTGCATCACGGAAATCTATAAACACCATATTACTATTTTGGTAGTAATTGTTACAACCTGTATCTAAAACAGGTACACTTGCACTTGCAGCCTTATATTTTCTTGCAAAGCTGCCACTAAACTTAACATAACCTTTGTTATTTGACTTATTGTATTCTTCAAGAATTGTATTTATATCAATGGCTAAAGTGAAGTATTTTTTATTTAGATATTTATTGTCCAAACTATTATAGTCAAGGTACAAAAGTCCATCCTGAGTGTAATAAGCCCTATTAAGATTGTAAGAATTTGGGGAAATAGAGGAAATGTCAGGGCTTTGATCTAACAAACTAGTAGTAAAGCAAGAAGAAAGCAATACTGAGAATAGAAGTAGGATAAATAAATTCCTCATGTTTTTTTACTTTAGCAAGATAAAAATAAGGGAATATTGATTTCAAAAGTTCTCGAAGAAAGATTTTATACTTCTTTTAAAATGATTAGCAATACAGCAAAGATTTATTTCTTTAACCTAAAAGGAAATCATACTATCAATTTCGGTAAAGTATTTAATGCTCACTCATACTCTGGATAACCTAATAATTAAAACGTATTATATTTAAAAATTACACTTTAGAAACCTTTCTTTTATGCACCCTACTGCCCAATTAAATAATTTACACGCCATATCGCATCCTTATAATGCAATGTTGTTAAGTTAAGGAACGAAGGTCAGGTTGAGGCAGTAATTATAGTTTCTCATTTTTTTTTGAGATGAAATTAACATTGTTAACGAAATTAAAGTTGATTTTCAATTGATAAATAATGGTTTCAGTAGTTCCATAGTCAATTCCCCTCTTGAGGGGTGCCCGTAAGGGCGGGGTGGTTTTCTATTTTTAAAAGATGTCATTAGCAGCCTGTCGAAACCGGTTAAATTAAGATTCTTTCCATATTATCCCGCCTTCTACATGCTCAGGCTGACACCCTTGTTTTCGAAGAACTTGCTTAACTTAACGACATTGCATTATTGTGCCTAATTACATCATAGTATAACCTTCTAGCATCAATTACATACCCTATTACATAATTATCATACTCTATCAAATCATTACGATGCCCTATTACATCTTTACCATGCCCTATTGCATCATTAATATGCCCTATCGCAACATCGAATAGCCTTATCGCATCATTGACATGCCCAAATACAACCTCGACTACCTAATTCATACAATTGATTGCCTGTAATACATCATTACTATGCCCAAATGCAACTTCGTTTCGATTTTTCGCATTGCTACAATGCCCTTTTACATCGATACATCATTCAATCGTGTCATACACACTTTCAAATGCAACATTGATGCCTTTAATTGCAACATTGAAGCCTTTATAAGTAACATTGAAGCCTTTATAAGTAACATTGAAGCCTTTAATAGTAACATCGATGTCTTCAAATGAAACCATACAAGCTTGAATGATAACAATGATGCCAGCAAATGAATCTTTAATACTCTGAAAAAAAGCAAGCTGCCTCCTTTTCAAATTACAGTACATCAAAGAAATTTAATTTTCAATTTTTATTGAAAGTTAAAATCCAAATTTAATTGCAATCCTTTTTCCGCTAATTTAGCCGCCTTCAGATTTGAAGTTTTAATTAATTAAGAATAGAAAAAGATGAATTTAAGTGCAGATATTAAAAAGATAAAAAGAAGTTTTGTACCACAAGAATATAAAGTGACTTCTTGGGATACTCTAGAACCTTTCTTTAAGACATTGCTTGAAAAAGAACTGAATACTAAAGAAGACCTTGAACAATGGTTGAAAGATACAAGCGAAATTGAGGCTGTAATTAGTGAAGATGCCTGTTGGAGACAAATAAAAATGACTTGCGACACGACAGATAAAGCACTCGAAGAAGCTTTTACCTTCTTCTGTATGGAGATTCAACCAAAATTGCAACCTTATGCAGATGCACTTAACAAAAAATTAATTGCATCTCCCTTTTCAAAAGAATTAGATCAAGACAAATTTTATACTTATTTAAGAAGTGTAAAGAAAAATATAGACTTATTTAGGGAAGAAAATATTCCATTGCAAGCAGAACTTAGTGTAATGCAACAACAATACGGTGCAATTGCAGGTAAGATGACTGTAGAAGTAAATGGTCAGGAATATACCCTTCAACAAGCAGCTAAGTTTTTGGAAAATGAAGATAGGGCATTACGGGAAAGTGTATACCGAAAAATACAAGACCGACGTTTGCAAGACAAAGAAGCAATGCACGACTTATATAGTGGCTTGATTGCTAAGCGTCATCAAGTGGCATTGAATGCGGGTTTTGCCAATTATCGTGACTATAAGTTTGCAGAATTAGGTCGATTTGATTACACCAAAGAAGATTGTTTCCAATTTCATGAAGCCGTGAAATTACATGTCCTTCCTTTGATCGAAAAGATATATGAAAAGAAAAAACGCAAACTTGGATTAGATGATTTGAAACCTTGGGATACTGAAGCAGAACCTGCCGGTATTAAACCATTAAAACCATTTACGACAGGAGAGGATTTACTTAAAAAAACAGAAGAGTGTTTCGAGAAGTTGAACCCATTTTTTGCAGACTGTTTGCGTAAGATGGATGAATTGAAACATTTTGATTTAGAAAGCAGAAAGGGTAAGGCACCGGGTGGGTATAATTGTCCACTCTCAGAAAGTGGTGCACCATTCATATTCATGAACGCCGCAGGTCAGATGAGCGATGTGACGACAATGGTTCATGAAGGTGGTCATGCTATTCATTCATTTTTATCACACGGCTTAGAGTTAAGTGCATTTAAAGAATATCCGATGGAAATTGCCGAAGTGGCAAGTATGTCGATGGAATTATTTAGCATGAATCATTGGGAGAGTTTCTTTAATAATGAAGAGGATTTGAAACGTGCTAAGGAACATCAATTAGAACGCACAATCACCATCTTCCCTTGGATTGCTATCATTGACAAGTTTCAACATTGGGTATATGAAAATCCGAAGCATTCACACTTAGAAAGAACAGAAAGTTGGACAAAGATTTTAAAAGAATTTTCTACTAATGCAATTGATTTTACAGGATTAGATATGTATAGAGAAATTGCTTGGCAGCGTCAGTTACATTTATTTGAAGTGCCTTTTTATTATATCGAATATGGAATAGCACAATTAGGAGCAATAGGCTTATGGATGCAATACATGAAGAATCCTCAAAAAGCATTGCAGAATTATATTAATGCACTTAGTTTGGGAGGAACAAAGACACTACCTGTTTTGTACGAAACAGCAGGCCTAAAGTTTGATTTGTCGCCCGATTATATTAAGACGTTGATGGAGTTTACAAACGAGGAAATGGAAAAGTTGTAGAATTGTTTTAATGTAAGAGTACTCAACGATTTATTCTTAGATTATTATGATTCATCAGTAATAAATTTCAAATTCATCAGTATTAATTTACACCTGGGTGTTTCTTGATTTTTTACTCACAGCCATCATCTTCACAATAGAGGTTAAAATGTTAAGCAATGATGTGGAAAAATATTTTTTCAATATTATTTGGAAAATAAAATTATTCAAATTGATTCCCCTACATTTGCAGCCCTTAATGCGGATGTGGCGAAATTGGCAGACGCACTAGACTTAGGATCTAGCGCCGTGAGGCATGTAGGTTCGACCCCTATCATCCGCACAAACTCAAAAGCCCCCAGTAGATATTGTGGGGCTTTTTTTATTTTTAATTAATCACCCATTTGGGTAAAAGAATTATGGCTACAGTTACAAGAGAAAACATTGGATTGCTACACGACAAACTAACCGTAAACATTACACCTGCTGATTACAAAAAATCTTATGACGCAAGTTTAAAGAAATACGCAGAGAATGCAAATATTCCTGGATTTAGAAAAGGAAAAGTGCCTACATCGGTTTTAGCAAAAATGTATGGCGAGAAGATTATAGTTGATGAAGTTTTAAGATTATCTGAAAAAAGTGTTGATGAATATATCAAAAGCGAGAAAATAGATACATTTTTTTACCCAATACCTGTTTTCAGTAAATTTGAAAAGGTAGATGTAAACAATCCTAAAGAATTTTCATTTGACTTTGAAATCGGATTAAGACCAACTATAGACTTTAAGCCAGAAGAAGTAAAAGCAACACGTTATGTAATTCAAGTAACTGATGATTTGATTAATCAACAAATTGCTGCATTACAAGATCAATTTGGAGAACAAATCGAAAGAGAAACAGTTACTTCTGATGAAGATTTATTGAATATTACTTTTGATGAAGTTGATGCAGATGGTAATGTAATTGAAGATGGAATTTCAAAAGCTACAAGTGTTAATGTAAAGCATTTTACCGAAGAAAAAATAAAATCACTCTATGGTTTAAAGGTTAATGACGGAATTACTGTTACACTTGCAGAAGCATTTCCTGAGAACGTAATTGGATCTGTTCTCGAAGATCTTGGACTAAACAAAGAGGACAACGAATCAGCTGAAAAAACTTTTAAGATTTCCATTACAAAAATTGGGTTTCAAAAGAAAGCTGAATTAGGAGAAGATTTCTTTTCAAAAGTATATACTACAAAGGAAATAAAATCAGAAGAGGAGTTAAGAGCTGCAGTTTTGGAAGAAATTCAAACCTATTTTGCAATTGAATCTAGTAAACAATTGCATGATCAAATTTATCATCATTTAATAGACAATGTACCTGTAGAACTTCCTCAAGAATTTGTATTGAAGGCGATTGAAATTGGGGGTGAAAAGAAAAAGACTAGGGAAGAAGCAATTGAAGAATACCCAAAATTTGCGCAACAACTTAAATGGTCTTTAATAACTGCTCAATTGAGAGTTTCTGAAAATATTTCAGTAGAAAATGAAGATTATCTTAACACAGCAAAGGCTCAGATTTTACAATACTTTGGCGGACAAATGAACTTTGGTACTGATGATTCTTGGTTAACTGAAATGGCTGAGAAAACATCAACCCAAAAGAAATTTAGGGAAGAGGCTTATAGTAAAATATTTGCTGACAAATTGTTTTCAGCTCTCGAACAAAAAATTACTCCTTCAGAAGAAAGTATTGATTTAGAATCTTTTTCTTCAAAGGTGCATCACCACCATTTTTAATTTAGTTTTTAAGTTTAATATAAGGGAGATACTGAAGAGTGTCTCCCTTTTTTTTGAATTAAACCCAAATTAATTTCATAAATAATTCTGCATTTTAAAACGAAACATAAATGCATCTACCAATATAAAAATGATCATAACACTTCTTCTGCTTTTCACATTTTAATACTTCCTCCTGAATTTTACATTAAAATATCAAATGAAATAGACAATATGTTGCGAATATTAACAAAATTTACCTATTATCGTCGGAGATTTTAATTGTATCAATATTAGCTTATGAATAATGTTGCATTAACAGAAATAGATTTAGATGGGCAAATCCTATCAGTGACTATTCCTGATGCCTTTGAAAATGCTGATTTACTTCCACAAGTTGGTGATAATATTTTTAATCAAGAGAAATGGAAAGAAAATGACAATATCAAGGCAAATTGTGAAGTTGCAAAACAAAAAAGGTTCCCTGTAAGTTTTTCAATATCAGTTAATGCAATTTCATTTCAAATTATTTTACATTTTCTTTCAGAGAATAAATGTCTAATTTATTGGACCCCAATTAAAGATGTTGCCATTGAAAATGATTTTGTCCATCCTCATTGGGGATTTGAACCTCAAAAGCTTACTACAAAAAAAGAAACTGAATTAAGTGATATTGAGTCTACTTTAATAAAACTAACAGACAATTTACCCTTAGTTGTTTTTGAAATACATTTATTTCCGGATGGCAGATTTAATTTTGGTTTTGTTAATAAAGAAATGGGCATTTTTTTCCCTGAATTCAATAAAGAGGCTGTTAACCAAAACAACAAATTACTTTTTGCAAGGGTTCACCCGGATGATCAAGAAATACTACTAAATTCAATCACAAAGGTATTTGCTCTAAATGTTTGGGAAGTAGAGTATAGGGTAATAGAGAATGGCCAAATAAGATGGGTAAAAGGCTTTGGACGTCCTGAAATTGGTGTAAATGGTGACAGGATTACAGCCTATACATTTTTACAAGACATCACGATTCAAAAGAGACAAGAGGAACACCTAAAAAGTGTTATTGAGTCGAATAAAAAAATATTAAAGCGCCTTCAAAGACAACAGTTTGCCATAGAACAACATGTGAACCTTGCAGTTGTTAATTTGAGTTCGGGCATGTTTGAGTATCTAAATTATAAATTTTGTGTTTCACTTGGTTATAAGGAACAGGATTGGATTGGAAAAAAGATACAACAACTTTTTAAACCAGTAAATCAAGATGAATTATGGATTGATATTTTTCAAATATTAAAATCAGGAAATGTATGGAGAGATGAGATTTACTTCACGAAAAATAACTCAGATACTATTTGGTTTGCTTGTAGTTTAATTCCATACAAAGACAATCTTAATAATGAGAAGTTCTTTGTGTTCAGTGAGGATATTTCTGAGAAAAAGAATCTTGTAAAGAAGCTAGAAGAAGAAAAGAGATTGTTTCGCCTTGAATTATTGAGTGTTTCCTTTAAAGCTCAAGAAGAAATCAGAATATTAATTGGCAGAGAACTCCATGATAACATTAACCAAATGCTTGTTGCGAGTAAAATGACTTTCGCAAGGTTAAAAAATAAGTATCCTGACATTGTCGAATATGGATTTCAGGAAGGTCTTTCAAATTTAGATGGCGCAATTCAAGGAATAAGAAAACTATCAAAAGATTTAGTCATTTATAATGTAAATGATGTCGACCTGACTCAATTATTAATGGAGGAGATCTTTAATTTTAAAAGAAACGCTGCAATATCAACAGTTTATGATGTTGGCGAACTGAAAAGTCCGATTTCGGTAGATTTTAAAACACATCTAGTAAGAATATTACAAGAAGCTACAACTAATATCATTAAATATTCTGAAGCAACTGAGGTGAAAATCCTTTTTGAAGCAAATGAAGAACAAATTAACTTATCGATAGAAGATAATGGTTGTGGTTTTAATACTAAAAAAGTGAATCAAGGTATTGGTTTAAAAAACATTCAGAGTAGAACTAGCGCAATGAATGGGAAATGTAACATTGTTTCAAGAGAAGGAAAAGGAACTTTCATTCATGTTTTTGTACCATTAATTTAATTAAGTTGTAGGCATTAGCAATTTCAATTACTTATATTTTGAATCTTTTTTTGGGTATTTCAAACTGAACTATATCTTTATGTTAATATTAAAACTCTAAAATGCTTATTTATGAATGAATTTGCAAGTGAAATTGAAGAAGAAGAAAGTTATGGAAGCATCAAAACACTGACAATTTTAACATTTATTGGTAGCTCATTAGGAATTGTTTCAGGAGTATGGGCATACCTAAAAAGCGCAGATAATCTAGCTAAAATGCAAGATTTAATTAGTAGTCCTGATTTTGATAAATTACCAGATTTTGCTAAAAAGTATTATTCTCAAGATACGATTGATTTCATGATTAAAATGGATGTTAATAAGTTACCTATTGCCATTTTGAACTTTATTGGTTGTAGTCTTTGTATTTATGGTGCTATAGAAATGCGAAAGCTTAAAATGAGTGGCTTTTATACTTATATCATGGGTTCGTTATTGCCATTTATTGGAATGTTCTTGTTTATGGGAAGTGCATATCTAAAGGGTGGCTACAATGTTTACATTGGATTAGGTATTACCGCACTTTTTATTACATTGTATGTATTTCAAACTAAATATTTGGATGCTGATTAATAGGTTGAATCTTATTTTATAAACTCAGGCACATACTTTTTTGCAAACTCTATGAGAAAAGAATTCAATTAAAATTCTTTTCTCATAGAGTTTTTTATTAAATCTGTTTAAAATATTCAGTACCCAAGATTTTATCCTTAGTCCTGATAATACCCTTAACTATAAAAAATTGATAACACCCATATAGTGTTGCAGTAATAACATCAATCCAAGTAACTCTTCTATGAAAATAATAGATACTACTCTCGAAAGAAATATTGGCAAGTACCAAAAATAAAACGGCTATAACGGCAAATTTGTAATTATTTGCCTTGTTATTAAAATAAATATTTAGTACAGATGTGGAAAGCACAGCAATTGATGCTGCATATAAGTAAATCAACACTTTATTGTTAATAAACAAATTGTGAGAGTGAAGAAAATATTCCATTATTCCATAGTATGTAAATAGTCCAACTAAAGAAATAAAAGCAGCCATTTTACCTGTCTTCAAAGAGAACCATTCAAATTTAAAAAATTGTAAAGCCACAAGAATGAATGATAACGCATAACATCCTAGTCCAATCCACTGATGAAAAACGATAAATTCGATGGTCAAATAATCGCCTAAACAAGCAGCTATCATCGCACCTAAAAGTAACAAATGGTTTCGAGATATAAATTGTTGTAGGTATATCAAAAACAACATAGGCATCAATGTAGGTCTTGTATATATCCTTGTATTATAATATCTATAATATAGAAAATATCCTTCAGCAGCTAAAGTCAAAAAGTATAATACAATTACTACATTTTGAAGGAAGCCTCTTCTTAAAAAATCTGCAATCTTTTTCATATCGTCTTATTTATCAATATCAAATTTAGTAAAAAGTAATTTTCACGCAAACCTTAAACATTTAAACTTTCATTTTCATCCCTATAAAATGCTCTATCAACCAACCAAGCAATTACAAATGGCAAAGGGGAGAACATTGCAGGTACCACAATAAAATATTCATTAAGAAAATTTAATGCTGGTATTTTTAGGATTACGTAAATTATCAATAATATACCATAAGCCTTTGCAGAATACCAAAACAATTCTTTGTGTGTACTTACCCATAACCCATAAAAGCCCAATCCTATTTGCATAAGCAATTCGACCTTAATGATGATATGCATAAAAATCGAAGGAAGTAAATGAACATAAGGCTTTAAAAATGCCAACAATATAATTGCCAATATGTTAATAACCATACATATCCAAAACAAACTATCTTTTCGCATCCTGTTTTACTTTATTTATATACATGACCCAACCGATAAAAATCAATACATACATGACAAGTGTAAATACATAATGATGAGTGGTTTCGAAAAGTTGTGGATAGTACACATAGATATATTGAAGACCTGCACAACGAAACATGTTAGCTACAATTAATGCAAAAATACCAACAGAAATATAAATCCATTTCCTCGTTAAAGTACCGGGCAATAAAGCAATTACCCCCGCATAAATTAGCATGAGTTCTAATCCATTACAAGCATCGCCAATTCTCAATAAAGCATGATTATACCTCACAAGTATCACTTCTCCTGGCTGTCCATCAATGCAATATGCTTTTTTTAATTTAGAACTACTGAATAAATTAATTACAACAATTGTTCCCTCACCTATTAATTTAGTTAGTATTTTATCAGGAAAAGTTAACGGTTTTAATATGTATACATATAACAAACGCCATAATGCCACACACGACACTGACTTGATGATGAATTGTTGTGCAGGCCCTAGGTTTAACCATTTTTGTTTCATTGTGTAATGTAGCTGAATGTATTAAATTAAATTAATTCGCTTCGCAATATACATATCTAAGTCGAACTAACAACTTTGTAGCTTATTCCTGTATAAAATGTTTTAACAATCGCCTTTTATTCATTTATTTTTATTAATAATTTAGTGAAAGTATAAATAAATAGTATTAGAATTGCCTTTTATAAATGACTCTAGAATTCAGTCATACAAAAACTATTTAGATGAAACATTATTTCTTATTGCCTTTTGTTATCCTTTCCACTATTTGCATTAATGCTCAAAGTAATCAGAGTGTATCTGTCAATTTTTTAAAGCAATTAAAAGCTAATTTGCTTTCCTCATCTAATTCAAATAATGATTTGGGAGAATTCTCGATTTCTGATGCATATACAGATAAATCATCTGGATTAAGTCACATTTATTTGCAACAGGTTTATAAGGGTATTAAGGTATTTAATTCTATTAAGTCTGTAGTTACACGTAATGACTCTGTGATTTATCAATCGGGTGATTTTATCAAATATACCTCTCAAACTGATAAAGTACCTTCAATTTTTGCTGCAAAAGCAATTTCAAATGCCACTTTACATTTAGGACTACCTGCTATCACTCAACTAAATGAAATTGAAAACAGGCTTTCTACTGAAAATAAAATTATTTTCAATAAAGCAAACATTGCCAAGCAAAGTATTATCGCCGAGTTGGTTTGGTTTCCGAATGAATCGACGAAATCTTTAAACCTTGCATGGAATATTAGTATCGACGTTATTAATTCTACGGATTATTGGTTGATAAGTGTAGATGCACATAATGGCGAAATAATTGGCCAATCAAATTACACAATATCTGAATCTAATATTGATTTGCATTATCTTGAAACCGATAATGAAATAAAATCAAAAGCATCCTCTATAACTCAAAAAACGTTAGGCTTAAATGGAGGCAGTCCATTACCCTATACTTCTAACTTCAATGTCATTCCTTTTCCTCATGAAAGCAAATTTGTTGGTGCTGTTTCTCAGGTTTTGAATCCTTGGACTATGACAGGCACTACAAATGCCACTACCTATGGATGGAATTCTGATGGGGATAGTACTTATGCTTACACAAGAGGAAATAATGCATTTGCCTATATTGACAGTGCCGGACTTGATAAACCTGGACTACCCGCCTACTCTACTTCCCAATCCCCTTTATTAAACTTTAATGCAATTCCTAACTTTAATACATCTGTGACGAATTCCAATAATAGAGATTTTGCATCTAGTAATTTATTTTATTGGAATAACATCATGCACGATGTATTTTACCAATATGGTTTTGATGAAGCTGCTGGTAATTTTCAACAAAACAACTTAGGGAGAGGTGGTATTGGAGGTGATTATGTGAAAGCAGAAGCACAATATGGTAATGGTAAGGGCGTATATGTAAATAATGCCAATTTTACAACTCCTGTAGATGGTTCGAATGGTATTATGCGTATGTTTTTGTATAACCCGGTTTTTGGCAATCTTACCATCAATTCCCCGTATTCAATTGCAGGAGTAGATACGTTTAGAGAGGGAAGAGTAAGCCCCTATAACTATTTGAGGAATGTAGGAACGATTAAAGGGCAATTGGTACTTTATAACGATGATGCTGCAGGTACTGTACATACAGCTTGTGCTGCACCAACCAATAATGTGGCAGGAAAGATTGTTTTTATTTATAGTACAGTATGTAATTATGCGCTCAAAATTAAAAATGCACAAAATGCAGGTGCAATAGCAGTTTTAGTAGGCAGGGCAAATGGCCCTTCTTTAGCTATGGGGGGAACAGACTCTTCAATAACGATTCCCGCTGTGATGATCTCATCCACTGATGGCAATAAAATAGCAGCAGCGCTTGCTAATAAAGATTCTGTATCCATTACTTTAACATCAGGAGTATATATTGATGGTGCAATTGATAATAGTGTCAATACGCATGAATACGCACACGGGATTTCTAACCGTCTAACAGGGGGGCCTTCAAATTCCTCATGTCTTTATAATAAAGAAGAAGGTGGAGAAGGATGGAGTGATTATTTGGCAGCGATGGTTACTACAAATTGGGCAACTGTGAATTTGAGCGATAGCGGCATGGTAAAATATCATGCGGCTTATACAATTAATCAGGTACCGGGTGGGGTTGGAAGTAGAACTTACCCTTACACAACAAATATGACAATTAACCCTCATACTTATGCTGATGTAGCAGATACGGTAAAGCATAAGAGTTATGATGCTAATAAAAATGTGATCCTAAATGGTACCGAAGTACATTATATTGGTGAGGTTTGGTGTTCTGTATTATGGGATTTAACTTGGAATATTATCAAGCAAGAAGCAAAGATTAATCCACTGATATATGATGTGTCAAATGGAGGTGGAAATGTAATTGCCTTACAATTAGTGATTACAGGAATGAAACTGCAAAAGTGTTCTCCCGGCTTCTTAGATGCAAGAAATGCAATACTTGCAGCAGATTCTATATTATTTAATTATAAACACAAATGTGCCATTTGGAATGCATTTGCTCGTAGAGGTATGGGGTGGAGTGCTGTTCAAGGAAGTTCAAATAGTACTACCGATCAGGTTGTTGCATTTGATGTACCTGTATGCACACTTCCTTTGAATCTGATTTCATTTACAGTTGCTCAATTGGGCAATCAGGCATTATTGAATTGGAAGACTGTGGCAGAATTTAATACACAATCTTTTATTGTTCAATACTCAACAAATGGAAAAGATTGGACAGATGTAGATACTATTTCTTCAAAGAATTTGTCTACAGAAAATGATTATTCGGCAATAGTCAATCAATTATTTAAAGGCGATAACTATTTTCGATTGAAGATGGAGGATAAAAATGGTAGCTATACTTATAGTAATATAGTTTCTATCAATTGCGAGGGCAACTCATCATCCTTTCTCATTTATCCCAATCCCACTAAGAATATTTTATATGTACAACTAAATAATTCCACAACCGCTAATACTATCATTCAGGTTACAGATATAGCAGGAAAAATATTAAAACAAATTATTCAAAAAGGCAATAATCAAACTGTGAAAATCGACATCAATAACCTATCAAATGGTAGCTATCTATTAGTAGTAAAGGGGGAAATGGAAGAGAAAAGGATATTCATAAAAGAATAAAGGCAATTTGTTTTCCATTGGTTTTAACACTTATTAGTAGTAAGTAATAAGTTAACGTGTTAAATAACAGCTATGAATAGTACGAGAGGCCTGCTATAGTGACCGATTTTCGGACATTACTGCATCAGTTGGGAATTATGAAATAAGAGGGAATGTGTGAGTGAAGAAGTGGAATGTTTAAGAGTTATTAAGCTAAGGGTGAGAATTATTGGTGTGAAGGGGAGATTTTGTTTGTTGGGTATTTTGCAGAGCACAGGTAGAGCAGAATGCACATCAAGGTGAGCGGAGAGCACTTCGGGGTGAGTGGGGAACGGATAGGGGAGGCTACATTAGCCGCAAGAAAGGTCGGGAAGCACTTCGAAGTGAGTGTTAACCACTTACGGGAGACCGGAATGGTTTAAAGGGAGATCAGAATGCACATCAGGCAGAGCAGAATGCACATCAGTGTAAGCGGGAATCGGATAGGGAAGGCAACATTAGCCGCAAGATAGGTCGGGAAGCACTTCGAGGTGAGTGTTAAGAACTTGCGGGAGGCTGGAATGGTTTGAAGGGAGGTCAGAATGCACATCAGGCAGAGCAGAATGGAGGTAGGGGTTAGTGAAATATAAACTATAATAGGGATAGTTTTCCAAATAATGGATAGTGTTATGTCGATTTTTATTTGTTTTAAACAAATATATTGGCTATTACTTAGCTATTTAATGATTAGTAAAACGTGTGTTTATTTTTTGAATTAATTTGTGTTTCAAAGAATCACAATGGGTGCATAAAAGATTTTCGTTAGACCTGACAGGTTTTCAAAATCTGTCAGGTCTGATGGTTCTGAACAAACGAAATACTTTTATACACCCGTCGCAATGGCAAAATAATATTGAAAAAAATTTCAACTATATTTGAAATATTAAAATAATGGAATCAATGAATTTTATGAACAAATACAGGGGAGTTGGCCTATTAACAATTACTCTTTTGCTATTCTTAATTTATTTCTCATCAACTGCAAACTCCACAAAAAATGTATATCCATTATCAATTTCACAGAAAACTGACACTTTACCTCAATTAAATAATGAAATTTTAGCTTTCGTAGATTCGCATCTTCATCAAAAAGTGGGATATGGAGAGTGTTGGGATCTTGCTGCATTGCCTTTAAATAACTCAAATGCAAAATGGGATGGAAAATATGTTTTTGGCAAGTTACTGATATCAAATAAGGATAGCATCTTGCCGGGAGATATCATACAATTTGAAGGAGTTGTGATTAAAACAATAAGGGGTAATTCACAGATCACGTCCTACTTAGAACATCATACAGCCATTATTTACAAGGTATTGGGATACAATCGATTTACGTTAGCAGAACAAAATACTAGTAATTTGGGAAGAAAGGTAGGCTTTAGTGAAATAGATTTATCAAATCTTGTAAAAGGCCGATATATGATTTATAGACCTTCCAAATAATTAATTTCAATACTTTTTTTTAAAAATTATTGAATAAAGTAACGCCTTTATAATAAAAGCAAATGACAATTGTTCAACTCGAATACATCATAGCAGTAGATATTCATAGGCACTTTGGAAGGGCCGCTGAGCATTGTTTTGTCACACAACCTTCTCTTAGTATTCAGATTCAAAAATTGGAAGAAGAGTTAGGTGTTAAAATATTTGACCGTTCTAAACAACCTGTCTTACCAACAGAACCTGGATTACAACTGATTAAGCAAGCACGAAAAATTTTAAATGAATGCGCGGCTTTCAATGAAATGGTAGATTCTAAAAAAAGTATTCTGACAGGAGAACTGAAGATTGGTGTAATACCTACTCTTGCACCCTATCTGTTACCATTATTTATACAGGAATTTGCTAAGAAGAACCCTTTAGTAAAATTGATAATTACTGAATTAACTACCGAAGTTTTGATTTCTCGCCTAAGAGAAGGCAGAATTGACGTGGGATTATTAGTTACGCCTCTTAATGAAAGTGGTTTAAAAGAAGATGTTTTATTTTACGAAGAAATGGTTGCTTATATCAGTCAAAAAAATATAGCGTATCAAAAAGAGTATGTATTAGCCTCTGACATTGACCCTGAAAGATTATGGTTATTGGAAGAGGGACATTGTTTTAGAGGTCAAATAATGAACCTTTGCGAGCTGAGACGAAGTAGTAAGGAAGGTAGTCATTTTGAATATGAGGCAGGTAGTTTGGAAACACTGAGGAGGATGGCAGAAGTTAATGAGGGGATCACAATACTTCCTGAATTGGCCACTTTTGATTTAACGCCTGAGCAATCAAAAAGTGTTCGTCATTTTATATCACCTCGCCCTATGAGAGAAGTAAGCTTAATTACGCATCGTGATTTTGTAAAAAAGCGATTAGTTGAAGCTTTAAAAATTGCTGTGACACATTCTTTACCTGAAAAAGTAAAGAATAACTTAAAAGAAAATGTTGTTCCAATATAAAATGCCATTTTTGCTGCTCTCTACTTTTTTCAATATAATATTGACTAAGTAAAAAAATATTTAATTAAACAAATTACATGAATCGCTTTTTTTTGATATTAATACTTGCTTTTGGGTCACTCATACATGAGGCACAGGCACAAGTTGTAACTTTTTCTGATGTGGACGAAGACGATTCGAAAGATATGAAATTTGAAATAATTGGCAAATTGAATGGATATATCCATATTTATAAAAGAGTTAGAGAGACTCATTATCTTGTCCTATACAATGCAACTATGCAACAAAAATCAAAGACAATACTTGATTTTTTACCTAGAAATATAACAAATGAAACTTTTCTTGCATATTCTGACTATTACTGCTTTTTTTATGAGTATCAAAAAAAGGGTGTGACTTATTTAATGCTGACAAAGTTTGACAATACAGGAAAAAAAATGGGAGATCCTATTCAGATCGACACTACTAATACAAGTTCATCTGAGACTGCGAAGGTTTACACTGTAATTAATAGTGAAGATAAAAGTAAAATAACAGTAGTGAAAATGAGTCCAATTGAAAATAAATCGATAACAGTAAACGCATTTTTATATGATAAAGATTTAAAAATACTTGACAAATCAAAAATTAATCTTCAAATGATTGAACGCAATAGTAAGCTTTCAGAATTTTCGATAGATAATGACGGAGATTTCAATTTTGTTCGGACAAGTGGTAGTGGTTCAACTGATATTACAAACAGAGTTTCACTGATAACAAAAAAGATGTTTGATGATACCGCTCACTTAATAGAAATAAATCTAAATGGCAACTATCTTGACGATGTAAAAATGAAAGTTGACAATTACAATAAGCATATCCTAATTACAACTTTATACTCAAAACTAAGAGGAGGAAATGTAGACGGATTCTTTTGCTATTTATGGGATAAAAGCTATAAAAAAGAGATTTTAAATACCAACATTACATTCAGCGATGAATTTAGGACAGATGCTAAAGATGAAAACTCAATAAAATCTGCTTTAAATGATTACTACTTAAAAAATGTAGTTATGAAACAAGATGGGGGTTTCTTAATTACAGCCGAGGCTGCCTACCAATCTACCTCAACCGTTGATCCCTATAACCGTTGGAATGGATTCGGAGGATTTGGCGGATACGGTGGTATGTATAGCAATCCATATAATAGGACTTATACTAACGTTACAAAGTATTTTACAGACAATATTATCATGTTTTCTGTTGATATCAAGGGAAAAATGGAATGGAGCAATGTCATCAGGAAATCGCAACAAGATGAAAATACAGATGATCGAATTAGTTTTAATATTGCAAACTCGGGCGATAAAGTGCATTTCCTCTTCAATATGCAAACAAAAAGAGGTGATTATCTTACCGAACAAACAATTTCTCCAGAAGGTCAACTCACTCGTAGCCCGGGATTTAAAGTGATGGAAAAAGGATACGAATTTATGCCACGACATGCAAAACAAACAGGAATCAGACAAATAGTTGTTCCTTGCCTATATAGAAGTTACATTTGCTTCTCGAAAATTGATTTTTAATCAACTAATTATTAACGTGGTATTTTTATTTAAGAGTAAATCTATAGGTACAATATTTTTTCTGGTTGCTCTTTGTTGTGCAGTACATGCGCATCTTTTTATTCATCATTCGACCACAGTTATATTTGAAGACAGTGGAGTAATATCTTATTCACTTCAACATTTTTTTTCTCAAATATATAATCCTACGATTGCACCATTTGCCTATTTGGCCATCATTTTAATTCAGGCAATTCGATTAAATGTATTACTAAACGATCTTAGAATGTATAATTCTAGTGGATTTACAGCGGCCTTATCGTATATACTACTAACAGCAATTGTTCCACAATGGTCTTCGCTGACTCCTGCTATCATCGCCAATTCATTTGTAATTTGGGTATTTATCTATTTAAGTAAACTTTATAATGCACAAAATCCCAAGTCAACTTTATATAATACTGGACTATTAGTTGGCTGTTCTTTTCTCTGTTACCATCCCACTATTATATTAATTGCTGTTGTTCTGTTTGCACTTGCGGTAGTACGCCCATTTATTTTAAGCGAATGGTTTGTCCTACTAATGGGCATACTTACCCCCGTTTATTTATATGTATCGTTTCTTTTTCTAGATGATAGGATGTATGTATTCTATGCCACGCTTCCACACTTTGAACTGAATATGCCTATCAGAAATACCGATATTTGGCTTTGGATAAAAATGGGTTCAATATTAGGCATGCTCATATTAGGGATACAATATTGGAGTTTACAGAATAATAGAATGGTCATACAGATCCGAAAAAATTGGAGCGCTATGTTTGTAATGGTCGTAATCATGCTGCCAATTCCTTTCGTTTTTAAAAATGGAGGTCTAGAATCAGCTACTTTATGTATCATTCCATTATCAGCATTCATTGGAAATACTTATTTATATCCTAAAAAATGGTTATTACCTAATTTACTATTTCTTTTTTCTATAGTTTTAATCGTTCACAGCAATTGGATGCTAAGTAAATAGTGGTGAGTGATGAACTATGAGTGATGAGTTATAAGTTGTGAGTAAATAGAATAAAATTAATAAGAAATAGAAAATGTTATACACCCGTAGAAAAGAGAGAATAGATACTTTTAAATGATGAAAGAATAATCATTTAAAATCACTTGAAATCATTTTAAATAACTAATAAAATAAAACTAATTATGAAGTTTGGTGTTGTCGTTTTTCCGGGTTCAAATTGTGACAGAGACATGATTGATTCTCTAGCAAAAGATTTAGGAAAGGAAGTTATTGCACTTTGGCATAAAGATGAAGATTTAAGCATGTTCACTACCGACGACTGCATCGTTTTGCCAGGAGGATTCAGTTATGGCGACTATCTACGATGTGGCGCAATTGCTCGCTTTAGTCCGATGATGAAAAGTGTGATTGATTTTGCAAATAGGGGTGGCAAGGTTTTAGGCGTTTGTAATGGATTTCAGATTCTTTGTGAAAGTGGTTTATTACCTGGGGCATTATTATTGAATGCTAATCGTCAGTTTATTTGTAAGAATGTTTTTGTAAAGAATAACAATTCAGAAACTGCATTAATGATACCAATTGCTCATGGAGAAGGGAGATATTACGCCGACGACAATCTATTGGATGAATTAGAAGCAAATAATCAAATCCTATTCAGATATACAAACGAAAATGGCGAATTGACAGAAGATGGTAACCCAAATGGATCTTTAAGAAATATTGCAGGCATTCGTAATAAAGCTGGAAATGTATTTGGGATGATGCCTCACCCTGAAAGGGCTACCAATGAATTATTGGGAAATATAGACGGGATAACAGTTTTTAATATTTTGGGGCTGAACTAAGAAAAGGCATGAAGGCTAGAGGCATAAGGTAAAAGGTAAAAGGTAGGGCGTTTTTTATAAGATTTTTATTCAAATCTGTATTTGATTCCTTTAATTTTACCATATTCAACAGCCATAAACCTTAAACCCTATTCCTTTCACCTTTTTTAACTTAATTAAAATGAAAAAGATTCTTTTAGTAATTTCTGTGGTTGCAGTTGCAGCATTGATGAGTGTACAATTAATAGCACAGGTGAAGAATCCTGTTGATTGGAAGTATGAAGCCAAGAAAAAAGGCGACGGCTATCAAATAGTCATTACTGCAACAGTAAAGAAACCTTGGCATATATATTCTCAAAATACTGGAAAGAGTGGACCAATTCCTACAGAAATCAAGTTTTTAGCGAATCCTTTAGTAAAACTTGTGGGTAATGTAAAAGAAGTCGGAAAGTTGGAAAAAATCTTTGATAAACTATTTAACACAGAAGTATTATACTATTCTAATAGTGTTGTTTTTACACAAGATATAACTGTTAAAGCAGGGATTAAAACAAACATTTCTGGCACTGTAGATTACATGGTTTGTAACGACGAACAATGCTTACCTCCTACAAAGAAGACCTTTGATATTAAATTATGATAAATACAAATAGGATTTTAGTTTACTTCTTGTTGATATTATTTTCCATATCAACAACACTTACAGCAACAGCACAACGTGAAAACAATTTAAAGTTTGCATTTAGTGTTGCAGCTATTAGTGACAGCATTCAAAACCTGACTATTAAAGCAATTATTCCTAAAGGAATTCAACTGTTTTCTGTAAAGAAAAGTAATGAAGCAGATGCTTTTATTTCTTCCTTACAGCTAGATACTATCTTTTCAAAATCATTACATGCAAATGATTCTGTTGTAGAAATTGGGCAGATTCAAATCATTAAGCAAGCAGATGGTACTATTTCTCGACTTTTTTCCGACTCTGTACAATTCATTTATCCACTGCATCTTCATACAGATAAAGATATTTCACTAAAAGGTTCTTTTGTTTGGTTAGGTAAGAAGGGTGATGAATACCCTTCTTCGGAGGAAAAGTTCAAGATAACTGTCTCAGCAAATAAACAACCGATATCAAACACAAATACCGGCTTAACAAAAAAATCCCTGTGGAGTATCTTTCTACTCACTTTTCTTACAGGACTGTTAGCCATCCTAACACCTTGCGTTTTTCCATTAATACCCGTAACTGTAAGTTTCTTCTTAAAACGAAGTGGTTCTAGAGAAGCAGGCATTCGTAATGCAGTGATTTATTCTTTGTCAATCATTGCCATCTATACAATTCCTACACTTTTATTGACGCTTGCATTTGGCGATACTGTACTCTACACAATTGCGACTTCAGCTGTCTCAAACCTCTTATTCTTTGCCATTTTCATTGTTTTTGCTATTTCGTTCTTTGGTGCTTTCGAATTAACCCTTCCTAATAGTTGGGCTAACAAAGCCGATGAACAAGCAGGTAAGGGAGGGATTTCGGGTGTATTTTTCATGGCATTGACACTAGTTATCGTCTCATTCTCATGCACGGGTCCGATTGTAGGTACTCTATTAGGACAAACAAGTAGTCAAGGTGTTACTATCGCACCAATTATTGGCATGCTTGGTTTTGGAGTTGGATTGGCCTTACCATTTTCGCTCTTTGCATTCTTTCCTTCAATGCTACATTCTTTGCCAAAGAGTGGAGGATGGCTTAACTCTGTCAAAGTTTCCTTTGGATTCATTGAATTGGCTTTAGCCATGAAATTCCTATCTAGTGTTGATCTTATTTATCATTGGCATTTGCTAGATAGGGATGTCTTTTTAGTTATTTGGATTGTAGATTTCTTCCTTCTAGGCTATTATTTGATTGGTAAATTAAAGTTTTCGCACGACAGTGTTCTTCAATTCATATCAGTTCCACGTTTGTTTTTTGCGATAGCATCCTTCTGTTTCTCTTTGTATATGGTACCGGGATTATGGGGCGCCCCACTTAAGGCTTTAAGTGGTTTTATCCCTCCTGCCACTACACAAGATTTTAATTTGGAGAATTTGAAATATTCAATAGGTAACGATAATTCTACAAATTCAATAAAACAATCAGGTACTAACAACAAGGCTATTGCCCCAATAAAATATATAGATAAACTAGAAGTTCCTTTTGGATTGACTGCATATTTTGATTTAGAAGAGGGCATGTCTGCCGCTAAAGCCCTGAATAAACCAGTAATGCTTGATTTTACAGGGCATTCATGTGCAAACTGCCGTAAAATGGAGGAACAGGTTTGGAAGAATGCAGAGGTATTGAAACGAATAAAAGAGAATTTCGTATTAATCAGTTTATATGTTGATGAAAGTACAGAACTACCTTTAACTGAACAATATACGAATGCGAAAGGTGATAAAATAGTCACACTTGGAGAAAAGAATCTAGACTATGAAATTACCAAATTTGGGTTTAATGCTCAACCGCTTTATATGTTTCTCGATTTAAAGGGCAACTCTCTAAGCGAAATTAAGTATGGCTATGATGCTGATGTACCCAAATTTATAGCACATCTAGATGCAGTAAAAGCAGCCTTTGATAAGGGGAAATAATACAAAATACACTTACCCTTGTAAGGTCTTGAACCCTATGAGGGGTGAAATAATCCCAGATTACGCAATAGACTCGCAACGAAATTTACAAATACAAAAAAGATAAGTTTTTGAAAAGATTTTTTGACTGAAGACATAATATATTACGTTAAAGTCAAACAAATCAATTAAAAGCTTGTATTTGAAGTAGTTGTGAATTGGAGTAGAGTCCTACTGCGTAATCTGGGATAATTTAAAAAACATGTAAAAAATTAAAAATGCCCCATACAATCGTATGAGGCATTTTTATTAATAACTTGTAAAAATTAGCTTAATTAAATAATTCTATATTTTAAAAGTTTCATAAGGTACAACTTAATACGTATAACTTAAAACGTACAACTTATAACTTAATACGTATTACTTAAAACGTACAACTTATGACTCAATTAACTACATCCCATGCTATTACCACAATTCAAGCACTTATAGCAAGTACCGCTACGTAAGGTAATGTGACCACATGTGTTGCAACTAGGTGCATCACTTTGCATACTCTTAGCCGCAGCATTTACAGCATCGAGACTTGAATGAGAGTGATTATCAACCTTTGTAAAAATTGGTTTCAGGAACTTCTGAGGTTGTACTGCAGGAGTTGCACCTGCTACACGAACACTACTCAATTCAGGTTGACCAATAAAACTTACTTCTTCTGAACCACTCTCCGCACTTACTTCTGGCTTATTGAAAACATGCACTAAATCAGTTCTATCCAAATAATCAAATGCTAAGGCACGGAAAACAAAGTCAACTAAAGAAGTGGTTGTCTTAATATTTGGATGATCTACCATTCCTGCAGGTTCAAACTTGGTAAATACAAACTTCTCAACAAACTCCTCTAAAGGAACACCGTATTGCAAACCAACAGAAACCGCGATAGCAAAACAGTTCATCAAACTACGTAATGTTGAACCTTCTTTGGCGAGATCAATAAATATTTCACCTAATGTTCCATCAGTATATTCACCGGTACGTAAGAATAGCACCTGACCGTTTATCTTGGCTTTTTGTGTGTATCCATGACGTTTTGAAGGCAATTTCTTTCTCTCTACTATTCTCGACAAATCACGTTTTAATTTAGTATCAGTCGAAGCTGTCATTCTTCTTGTAACCTCTTCTAATAAATCCTCTACTGATAGAGAAGCAAGGTCAACAAGTCTTTCTTCTGGTTCTGATGCTGTTTTATTAGTGCCCTCAACTATTTCCGCAGTAGTGGTAACTTCTTCTTCTTTCTTTTTCTTATCAGATTTGTTACTCAGAGGTTGTGAAAGTTTTGAACCATCACGATATAATGCATTTGCCTTTAAACCTAATTCCCAACTCATCTTGTAGCAATCTGCAATTTCCTCAACAGTTGCTTCGTTAGGAAGATTAATTGTTTTAGAAATAGCACCACTTAAAAATGGTTGACAAGCTGCCATCATACGAATATGACCATGAGCATGAATGAAACGTTGACCTTTCTTACCACACTTGTTTGCACAATCAAATACAGGCAAGTGCTTATCCTTCAAATACGGTGCACCTTCCACTGTCATTGCTCCACAAATATATTCGTTTGCAGCCTCAATTTGCTCTTCTGTAAATCCAAGACCTTCAAGCATATTGAAACTCCAATCACTAAATTGCTCTTCAGTAAATCCAAGACGTTTTAAACAATCATCACCCAAACTATATCTGTTGAAGATGAATCCAATTTCGAAAGCTGCTTTAGCTGCGGCATTTAACTTAGCAATTTCTTCAGGCAAGAATCCCTTTGCTGCTAATGTTGTATTATTAATAAATGGTGAATTCTCGAAAGAAGCAGCACCTACTGCATATTTCTCAATCGCATCAATCTCAGTTTGGCTGTAGCCCAAGGTTTTTAATGCATTTGGAACAGCACCATTAATAATTTTGAAATATCCACCTCCACTTAGTTTCTTAAATTTAACTAATGCAAAATCAGGTTCAACACCAGTAGTGTCACAATCCATTACCAACCCTATAGTTCCGGTAGGGGCAATAACAGTGGTTTGTGCATTACGATAACCATACTTTTCACCCATTTGTACTGCATCATCCCAAGCCCTTGTAGCGGCTTTAAGTAACGCATCAGGACAATATTTTGCATCTATTCCCTTAGGCTTAATTTCCAATCCTTCATACGCATCATTTGCATCGTAAGCAGCAGCACGGTGGTTGCGCATTACACGAAGCATATCGGTTTTGTTATCTTGGTATTTATCAAAAGCACCTAAGAAAGACGCCATTTCAGCAGATGTCTTATACGCTATACCAGTCATAACTGCACTCACAGAACCTGCAATTGCTCTAGCCTCTTCACTGTCATAAGGAATACCACTAATCATCAAAATAGTTCCAAGATTAGCAAAACCTAATCCAAGAGTTCTGTAATCATAAGATAATTGAGCCACTTCCTTTGAAGGAAACTGCGCCATCAATACAGAGATTTCTAATACTACAGTCCAAAGGCGGCTTACATATTCTAAACCGGCAACATCAATTTGATTGGTTGACTCATCAAAGAATTTTCTTAGGTTAATAGATGCTAAATTACAAGCCGTATTATCCAAGAACATGTATTCGCTACAAGGATTCGATGCATTGATACGACCACCTTGAGGACAAGTATGCCATTCATTGATAGTAGTATCATATTGAGTTCCAGGATCTGCACAAGCCCAGGCAGCATTAGCTATTTGATCCCAAACTTCACGAGCAGGAATCCGCTTCATAACTCTACCATCTGTTCTCGCCTTCAATTCCCAATCACCATTTTCTGCCAATACCTTAAAGAATGAGTTCGGAATACGTATAGAGTTATTAGAATTTTGCCCAGAAACAGTCCCATAAGCTTCCCCCTCATAACCATTGTCATATCCACCGGCAACTAATGCTGCCACTTTCTTTTCTTCATTTGCTTTCCAATTAATGAAGTCTAATATTTCAGGGTGATCCAAATCTAAACAAACCATTTTAGCTGCACGACGAGTAGTGCCTCCACTCTTGATTGCACCTGCTGCCCTGTCACCTATTTTCAAGAAGCTCATCAAACCACTTGAAGTTCCACCACCACTTAATTTTTCGCCTGCACCACGTATCTGAGAGTAGTTAGTGCCCACACCACTACCATATTTAAAAATACGTGCTTCTCTTACCCACAAATCCATGATGCCCCCATCATTTACCAAATCATCGCTCACACTCAATATAAAACAAGCATGAGGTTGAGGACGCTCATAAGCATTCTTCGATTTTTTAAGTTCTCCATCTTTTGGGTCAACGTAAAAATGACCTTGAGCTTGCCCTGTAATACCATAACTCTCATATAATCCTGTATTGAACCATTGAGGGCTATTAGGAACACAAAATTGGTTAAGAATACTGTATACTAATTCTTCATAAAAAATCTGAGCATCCTTTTTAGAAGCAAAATAACCGTAACGTTCACCCCACACACGCCAACAATTTGCCATACGATGTGCAACCTGCTTTACAGAAGTCTCTCTGCCTGTTGTTCCATCTGTTTGTGGAACACCCGCTTTACGAAAATATTTTTGTGCAAGAATGTCAGTTGCAATCTGACTCCATTGTTTTGGCACTTCAACATTGTTCATTTCAAAAACCTTCTCACCTGTAGGATTTTTAATAACGCTTTCTCTGTAATCGTACTCAAATAAATCGAAGGGCGATACTCCTTCTTTACTAAACCTGCGGTTAAATTTCAAACCTTTAGGTGATGATTGTGTGGGCATAAATTATTTACGTTTTTTTATTGTTTAGACCGAGCCTTTGACTACCAAAATATTCATTAGCAGCAGACGAAAGTATCTATATCTCAATTAACAAATAGTTTTCAAATTTCAACACAATGTGGATAATCAAATCTTAAAAATTGGAACACTTATCAGTTATGGATTTGAGGCTATCTATTCTTTTTTCTTTAATATATCTTTTTATTAATGGCACAATTATTAAGGTGAATGAATTTTTCAAATGCTTGAAAAAATAGTATTACAGCCGAATTTTCACCACATTATTAACAAAGTAACATTTGAATTACAGGTATATTTCTATTAACCCTATCATTATTTTAAATCCTTTTTGGGTTATCAACAATTTCATAAATACCTTAATAAAGATGACATTCTAATAAAATGACTAACCCCTTGTGAATATTTGACTAACCAACATCATTTATCTAGGAAATGTAAATATTAAGCCTTCAATTTTTTACGGTTAGTTGCGTAAGTTCAAGTCAATTTTGATGTAAAATAAGTTTCTTATGAATTCAATCCTGCTTTGTCTTTAATTTGCAGATTATGAGGATAGCAATAATAAATGGACCTAATTTGAATCTTTTAGGCACAAGGGAACCCGGTATTTATGGGTCTCAGACGTTTGAACAGTATTATTCACAACTTAAAGAGAAATACCCTTCGGTAGAATTTTCATATTATCAAAGTAATGTTGAGGGAGAATTGATTAATCAGTTACAACATTTTGCACCACTTAATGATGGCATTATCATGAATCCCGGTGGTTATACACATACTTCTGTGGCAATAGGTGATTGCATCGCCGCAGTTTCTACACCTGTGATAGAAGTACATATTAGTAATGTACATGCAAGAGAAGATTTCAGAAAGATATCGCATGTATCTGCAGTTTGCAAAGGTTCTATCATAGGACTAGGATTAAAAGGATATGAATTAGCCTTGCAGTGGCACCTATCAAATAAGTGATGAATGATGTGTTTTAAGTTTTATTTAATTGTACTTGATATTAATAATAGCCAATAAGTTATTATAATGTCTGTGCTTTTTTTCATTTAATGGTTAATGACTCTGGATTATAATCTGTCATAAAATATTTTTTCAACGCAATAGGAATTTAGAACTTGTTTTAATAGACATTATTTCGTCAAAATTCTTATTACTATCTAACCGTTTCTATTTAAGCCCATTCAATTCGTAGTTTATTTCGTTGTAAAGGCAATTAGTTTAATTCAATTCCA
>CANCPA010000024.1 GCA_947379895.1 Chitinophagaceae bacterium
AAAACGAAAAACCTATAACGTAATACCAAAAACGTAAAACCTATTACTTAAACCCTACACCTTCTATCTCAAACCATTTACTAAAACCGAGATTTCCAACATTACTAAGCTCTAAAGCAACTTAGCAGAGCTATTAACCGACATATCCATGCTAAAAAGCAACGTTGCAGAGCTAATTAACAACATTGACAACATAATTAACAACATTGACAGCTTAATATTTATCCTTCAGACATTAAATAACAACATTTTGTAGCTAATGCTCATCATTGAATCGCTAATTTGTATCATCTTGTCACTTATTAGCGGCAAAGGCGCATTCGATAACAACTTTGACGGGTTCGAAAGAAACTATGATGCCTTCAATAACAACCTTGATGCCTTCAATAAAGGCATTGAGGTGTTCAACTGAAACATTGAGGTATTCAATAGTAAAGTAGGTGCTTTTAATAGAAACCCTTGACCCTTAATAGAAACTTTGATGCCTTCAATTGAAACATTGATGCGTTTATTTAAAACATGCATAGTCTCAATTTAAAAAATGCTAAACCAAAAAGAAAAGTGATTAGATTGTCAATAAATCATTTTAATTATTCTATTTCATTTAATGGTGAAATAAAAAAGATAAATAGTATTTCAGCGTTCACTGAATCAAGCAGAGTATTCAAGTGGCAACCTTTATCTAGTAAATTCAATTTGCAGTTCAATAATTTAAGACTCCTAACTTATTAATGGGAATTAATTTTATTTGCTCTTGTACAAAGAGTAATATAATCGGCATTTTAGTAGAGTGTTTGAAAATTTAAAACAAATTATACCACTTTTTTTAAAGTCGATTGATTTACCAAAGAAGGTTTTCAAATGTATTATTGTTGTTAAATCAAGGTTTCAAATAAAATTGGATTAGAAAGTGAGTAGTTATGAAATTTAAAGGGTAAACAATGGAATATACATTTTCTAAAGTTCCGAATCAGACAACATTCTTTAATAAATTACTTAAGGAATCACTTTTTATAGATTTTAAACCTAAAATAGTTAGTACTTTACTAGGGTAGAATCTTCATTGAGTGTTAATTAAAACGTTGTTATCATTTATCAAGATTAAATTTTTGATAAATGATAACAGAAAAAACAACGATTAATTAACTAAACAATCAGCTACATGAAAAAGAATTTTCTCACCTATCTAATTTTGACATTTGTCTTAACGAGTGCATTCCATCCTTTGAATGCCAAGGCTAGTATTCAAGCTATTTATTTTGTTGATCCTTTAAATGGTAATGATGTAAATAATGGTACGAGCATCTCAACTGCATTTAAAACTATTGACAAGGCAAGACAAGTTGTAAGAACCATCAATAGTAGTATGACCGGCGATATATTTGTATATCTACGTGGAGGAACCTATACACTTTCGAGTACCATAACATTTGATGAATTCGATTCAGGAACTAATGGATTCAATATTATTTATCAGGCTTTTAGCAATGAAACCCCAATTGTAAGTAGTGATGAAAGAGTAACAGGTTGGACTCTTTATGATGCAGCCAAGAACATTTATAAGGGTACTGCTTCAACTAGTTTTGATACTAGGCAATTATATGTAAATGGTTTTCGTGCCATACGTGCTAGAAGTGGTGGAGGGCTGAATAATAGTTCCTTCGATTCTCTCGGTCATAAAACAACTGATATAGGTATATTAAGTTGGAAAAATATTAACAACCTTGAAATGGTGTACAATGAAAAATGGACAAATTCGCGATGTGGTGTTAGTGCTGTTAGCCTTGATGATCCAGATACACTCCGAATCACCCTTAAGCAACCCGGTTGGAGATATTGTAGTAATAGGGGATTGACCTCTTGTACTAATCCTTGGTATTATGAAAATGCATACGAATTATTAGATAGTGAAGGCGAATGGTATTTGGATAAGTCAGGGGCTATCAATGGCACAGCCAATACATTTTATTACAAACCCTATTCATCCGAAGATATGAATACTGCAACAGTAGTTGCACCAAAATTAGAAAAACTAATAACTATTCAGGGCAGTAAATTTAGTTCCTTAGTCCATAATATTCAATTTGTTGGACTCAACTGTCAGTTTACAACTTGGGTAAGACCTAATGGTACTAGTGGGCATTCTGATGTTCAAAATAATGCGTTATTACAAACTGTTGCGAATACTTATACAGTAGATGGCGCGGCAATCACTTTGAAAAATGCTAACAACATTCTTTTTGAAAGATGTGCTTTTTCCAAATTAGGTTGTGTTGGCATCAATGTATTTACTGGTTGCAAGAATAATTTAGTACAAGGATGTACATTTTCTGATATTTCAGGAAATGGATTACAATTTGGAGATTATAATGGTTGGAGTACTTCTACAAGTCCAAATTATATCTTAACCAATAATGATACTGCCATTTTGAGAAATAATGATGTAAGGAACTGTTTTTTTGATAAATGTGGTGTGGAGTATCGCTCTTCTACTGCGATTGGTGCAGTATTTCCTCAAAATATGGATATAGTCAATAATGAAATTGGTAATATGCCTTATGGAGGTACTCATTTAGGTTGGGGTTGGACAAATTACAGTACTTCTAACATGAAAAATAATACTGTAAAACATAACTATTACCATAACGTCTTAGCAGAATTAGATGATTGTGCAGGCATGTATTTCTTAGGACCAAATGGTTCTAGTTCAGAAGTATCTCCTGTGGATAGCAATTTTGTAAGAACATCGCATGATCATGCACTATATTTTGATAACGGTTCAAGTTGGTACACTGGAAATAATAATGTTTTTGACGATATAGTATCTGTCAACATCAACATTTCTTCTGCCGATAAGCATGATATTCATATTAGTAATACTTATGCCGATGATAATACCTATTGGAACAATGGCACAAATTGTACAGTAAATCCAATTAATGTAGTCTCTAACGGTAATTGGCCATTAACTGCTAAAAATGTAATTGCGGATGCAGGTCTAACTAATAACTATAAAGATATTAGAGGCAGTTATTATGTAAATGAACATTTTAATAATACCATATTGGGTGCAGCGCCGGATAATTGGGTTCCAAATAGATCGGGTGGTACAGTTTCGGCAGTTGATGTATTGATTAATGGAGATAAGAGTATTAAGTTAACGAAGACAATTACTTCGAATAATCTCAATATCACTAAAAACTTCTTGCCTGTAAGTGGATACGTTTATGTACGTTATAAGGTGAAAACAGATGAAACTACAAGTTGGAAAAATGCAGCATATCTATATGACAGGAGTGGTGTACCTGTCACATGTATGATATTTAATGCAGGAAATATTCAATTGTACAAAGGACCCGGATTGTACACTACCATACAGTCTTTTACAGCGAACACTTGGTATGATATTAAGATTGCCCTAAATACCGCGAGCAAAAAACTTGATGTGTATATAAATGACACCCTAAAGCTTACTCAAGATACATTCAGAAACCGTGTTTCTGATATCGCTTCTGTACAGTTCGCCATAGGAAGTGGAAATACAGGCACCTTTTATTATGATAATGTAAAAGTATTTGCAGACCAAAATTTTGTAAATGAAAGTTTCGACAGTACTAAAATGGGGACTATTCCTTATGGATGGAAAGCAAATAATGCAGGAGTTGTTGGAGTGGATACAATTTCAGGAATTAAGTGTGTAAAGGTTTATAAATCAAATTCCTCAGGGTATTTAAATGCTACAAAAACTGTTGCACCAATGAGCGGTAAAGTATTTGTATGTGCCAAAATAAGAACTGAGGCTACTACCGATTGGAAAGGAATGCCTACTGTAATGGATAGGACAGGAACTGTTGCCGCAAGTGTCATTTTTAAAGATGGTAACATTCAATTATATTATGGAAGTGGCAGTTATACAATGATTCAACCTTTTACAGCAGGCAATTGGTACAGAATTATGTTAGTTATGAATACAGAGACAAATAAATTGGATGTATATGTGGATAGTGTATTAAAGGTATCTCAAGCCAATTTCAGAAATCCTGTAAAAGATATCAGTCAGGTTCAATTTGGTATCGGGGCAACCTTTACAGGTACACTTTATTATGATGATGTTCAAATTTTCATCGACAATGTGACTGTGGTTAATACTTCGGTTAATAGCGAAAGAAATCAACTTAACATTACACCTGAAAACTTCGTACAGAATAAATTTGTAGCGTATCCAAATCCATTCACTAACAATATTACAATTTTGCACAGTGTTGCAGGTGCTAATGATATCGTTAATATTTATTCCTTACAAGGTGCTTTGATAGGGTCACAAAAGATTGTTCCTAATTCAAGTCAAAGCTATTTTAATACAAGTAAGTTGGCAAAAGGGCAGTATGTAATAAAATATATTGGAGCTGTTCAACAACAGACTATTTTGGTGAATAAATTTTAATAATGAAAATAACTTTAAAGAAGATTAATGAATTTAAAATTGAGGGTTCAATAATAGCATGGCAGGAAACCTGCCATGCTATTTTATTCTTTCTGCTGTTTGTCTGTGTTCCTTATTTAAGCGTTGCCTCCAATATTGAAAAATCAATCATCATAAAAGTAAAACCGATATCTCTTACTAAAGAACAAGTGGCCGCAGTAAGAAAGGAACTTTTAAAAAAAGAAAGTGCTTATGATGAAAAGGATTCTATGATAAACTCACCATTTAGCAGTCCGGGTTATCATACTACCTTAAAAGGAGGGCGAATACATTCTACTTTAGCCTCTTTAGGTTATGCTTTAAATTTGTTAGATGCAAATCAAGACAATTTCACTAACAGAGCCATCAAAATAATTGAAAAGGTGATTAGTCTTCAAGACACCAATAGAATAAGTAAAACATTCGGGATTTGGCCTTGGTATTTAGAAGAACCGTTGGATAAAATGAATCCCCCAGACCAAAATTGGGCAGACTTTTGCGGAACTAAGTTATTAGAAATTGTCATTAATCACGGTCAAAGATTGCCTCCCACCACTTCAAAAAAAATGGAGACTGCAATTATCAATGCAGCCAAAGAAATAGAGAAAAGGGATGTAAAGCCTTCCTATACAAATATTGCCTTGATGGGTACTTTTGTAACATTAATGGCAGGAGAAGTTTATGAAATACCTGAAAATTAAAAAATACGCTACAGAACGACTCGATAGATTTTATAACTATACAAAGTCTGAGAATGGATTTACAGAATATAACAGCCCGACATACACAAAGGTTGCTGTAGATATACTCAATAAATTGCGTTACTATACTACTGATTCCATAGTATTAAAAAAGGTAAATGAGTTGTATGAAAAGGCATGGAGAGAGATAGCACTACATTATCATGTTCCAACACATCAATGGAGTGGGCCACATAGCAGGTGTTATAATACCTTATTGACAGATGATATTTCAAGATTCATTGATAATGCGAATGCAAAGACAGGCGATGTAAGGGTTTCATTAGATAATTATCGGTATCATGATAGTATTTCAGACGGTTTGAAATCCTTTTTTACAAATGTAAATTCAACCCGTTTAGTGGTCGATACTTTTAAAAAAAGTTATCCATCATTGATAGGTACAACTTATATCACACCCAAATATGCTATAGGTTCTATAAATCAATCGGAAATGTGGAATCAAAGAAGGAATCTTGTTGCCTATTGGGGAAGTGGCAATAAAGTCGCAGCCTTACAATTGAGGTTTTTACATGATGGTTATGATTTTTCATCGGCTATTTTTAAAGGGGTGCAAGATGAAAATAGTATAGTCGGGGCAATTGGGTTTATCACAAATGGCGGCGATATTCATCCTAGTCTCGACAAAGTGAAAGGGGCTACAATTAAGGCAAAAGAACTAAAACTTCGATTTGAATTTACAGGATATGGGGCATCATCTATTTTAGTAAAGAATAGTGACGATATAAGAGGGTATAGTGATGTTATTTTGAATGACGTATTCATTGCCCTTACCGTTCCTTATGCAGTTTTTGAAGATTTCAAAATTGAAAGAATATTTGGTTATGATAAAAGTAAGTCTTGGATAGACTTTGTATTCTATAAGGGAATGGAAAGGCTTTTTCAACTAGATAAAATTGAAAAGGCTGCTACTGCAATTGCTCTAACTATTTCCGACTATCCCATTAATAACTATCCCAAAATGGGCGTTTCAATCGAAGAAGGACTAATGCATGTAAAATGGGATAAATTATCTATAGAATCTCCTATTAAACCCTATAAAAATAAGTAGTTAGTATGATTGTTCTATTGCGTAATCTAGGTTAAACGACCCTAACCACTGTGGTCGTCATGTTGACCATAGGAGACATCTCATCGGAAATAGTCCACGTCATATTTAGAAAAATAAATTGAGCAACTTTAATTTATCCAATAGGTCCTTTTTGATCAATTGAGAATCGTCTATTCGAATGGTTCAGCAGACATGCCTGAAATAAATGGGAATAAAGTGTTGTCAGTTTAAACGACCCTAACCACTGTGGTCGTCATGTCGACGATAGGAGACATCTCATCGAAAATAGTCAACGTCATATTTAGAAAAGTAAATGCACTTATCATTCATCACTCATAGTTCAGCACTCTCTCCCAATCCTAAAATCTCTAAATCCGAAAAATCCTAATTCAGACAATTTCTGTCATGCCGTAGGCATCTCATCGCAATAAACCCTTCAATTATAATTCCCTTACTATTTCAAAGCACTTATCATTCATCACTCATAGTTCATCACTCTCTCCCAATCCTAAAATCTTTAAATCCTACAAATTCTAATTCAGGTACCCGCCTTTTGTGAAAAAATCACTCTAATCACAATTAATCACTCTAATCACAAATCAATCACTCTAATCATCATTAATCACAAATAATCCTAATTCAGCCCCCCTCCTTCGCAACACCCCTTCAGGGCAATGTCATTAAGTTAAGCAATTTCTTATTGAGTTAGCTACCAAATCCCGAAGGGATGAAATTATTATAACAAACAAAATCGACCTACTTTAAACCCCAAAGGGGTGACATTATTATCGTCCAATTTTCAATTATTCAATTAATTATACTGTCATCCCTTCGGGATTTTGTGGTATATATTTGACAATTCTATAATCATTTCATCCCTTCGGGATTTTCGAATAAAATCATATTGTTACCCAAATATTCTACTCAACAATGATTTCGTTTTAAACGGAATCTGCCTTAAATTAATGACATTGCCCTTCAGGGGAAGGGGCAAAAAAAATGACTGATAAAAGTCAACCATTTCTATCAGTCAAAAACTCATCAATTATATCTCATAGTTCATCACTCCTTTAGGCTCTCCATCTTAAAGTCTAAAGTATCAATCACTCCCTTATGAAAGGTATGTGTTATCTTTTGTGTTACGACTTTTGGACCAGAAACTTGAATGATTGCCGTACAAGGTTTTACCTTAATGATTGAATAATCTCCTAATAAATCACTTGTATCAGCCTTCGAAGTGCCTATAATCTCCACTTTTATCCCTTCCAAGTCTGCTCCTGTAGTTTCCAAAGTAATTTTCCCTTGAAATCCTCCATGATGAACACCCAAATCAACTGTTTTGGCATTCAAATGAAACCCTGCAACGAAATTGGGATGCAATAATTGAAAAGTAGGTAATAATAATTCCATCATATCAATATTTCCATGAATCAATTTGATGGTCGTATCAATATTATCGTTTGCCACTGTACCACTATTTACGATTGTTCCAACCAATCCAATCTGACCATTAAAATTGGTAGCCAAAGTGGAATATGCCCCAAGCTGTATAGCCGTAATTCCATAAGTTTTATAGACAATATCATCTAACAAGGGTGTAATAATCTTAACTATCTTCTTTACAAAACCAAGAATTTCAGAATCCTTCATGTCTTCTATGTCACTCATACTATAAGACATCTTTGCCATCAAATCCTTGTCACCAATTTTGGTGGCATAGGCCTTTGTTGCACCACATAATATGACCCCTGTCATTGCAATTGACAATTTATCTGCTGCTTTTTGTTCAGTAATACCACCCGTCTCAATGACTTTCCCTTCAAAGAGAGTATCTAATGTGGTTAGATTAGTTCCCAAATCTTCAGCCTCATTGTTAAAAGGTATCAGATTTTTATAAATCAACACCTCGTCTATCAAATAGGTTTTTAATTTAGTAGCCCGTGTTTTCTCATCGTTTTGAGATTGTGTATATTTCATCATTTTAATTTTAATTGTGTAATAATTTTGTTTAATTAATCTAATAATCCATCAATTTTAACCAGTTTTCTTCATTATCCTCCAATTTTGACCTCTTCCCAGTAACCTTGAGAGGCGTCCCAGATAGGTTTGTAGTCATTCCAGTTAACTCGTGTAGCATTCCAACAAAGGTTAGGGGCGTCCCAGTAACCTTTGACTTCATTCCAGACGCTTTTAACCGCATTCCAGGAACTTTTAGGGGTTTCCTTGTTGCATTTTATTTGCATTCCAGTAACCTTGTGGGTCATTCCAGTAACGGTGTTAGGCAATCCAGCTACTTTGTGGGACATTCCAGAGCGTTTGTGGTGAATTTTTTGAAGATAATAGTCTAACATCACAGACCTGTATTGCTAACCTTCAACTTCGTAAACTGATAAATAGTAGTACACAGTTCCCCGAATCACGTTCAGGGTTTCAACTTGAAACCTTTATCTAGCAAATTCAACTTGCTATTCAAAAAATTTAAGACTGCTAACTTATTCGTGGGGATTATTGTTATTTGCTCTTATACAAAGAGTAATATAATCGGCATTTTAGTAAGTGTTTGGAAAATTTCAGTGGCGAAACTAAGGGTTTATATTGATAGTACATGAATAAAAAAAAGAAATTAAATAATAGTATTCTTGTAGTTAGAATCTAATAATATTAAGGTATTCAGTTTTGTTGTTTTTTGGTATAATCATATTGAATTTTTACTAATCAAGCTCAAAATCTTGTGCTGAAAAGTTTGTCATCAGCAATTAAACCTTTTATGTGTTATTTCTATTAGCCTTACTCTTTTATTAATATACTCAAAGTGTGATAGTTTGCTAAAAATGAAATCCTGCAATCTTTTAGTATCAAGGTTTTTCTTTGTACCTCTAGGATGAGTGGTTCATCTTAATCAATCTATATCATTTAATTATTGGAATAAAAGTCCTACTTATCATTTGGAATATGGCATGAAAGCATCTGTTGATAAGTATAGAGTAATCTTATTGAAAGTAGAGGAAAAAAATAAGTAAAATGAAGATGGATAGCTGCATTTACAATTTTCGAGTAATTCGAGTATTTTATTTAATACTGTTTTTGGGTTCATTTGTATTTTCTACAGCAAAGGGTCAAAGAACATTTTATGTAGATGCAGCTAAAGGCAGCGATATAAATAATGGACTTTCTGTAAGCACTGCTTTCAAAACAATTGCTAAGGCGCAAGCAGTTGTAAGGACGATTAATACCAATATGAATGCTGATATTACTGTATATCTAAGAGGTGGTGACCATGTTTTAAGTAGTACTTTAACGATGGATGATAGGGATGCAGGCACGAATGGATTTATGGTTATTTATAGTGCCTTTCCCAATGAAACTCCAATTATTCGTGGCGATAAAAAAATTACTGGTTGGACATTGTTTGATAGTTTGAACAATATTTATAAAGCATCTTCAGGAGTAGCCATTCAATCAAGACAATTATTTGTTGACGGTAGAAGGGCAACTAGAGCGAGAAGATTCGATACCCTTCAAAATATCGCTTTTGATTCGGCTAATGGGCACACAACCTCAGATTTATCCATTGTGAATTGGAAGAATGCTAGCGATATTGAAATGGTTTATAAGGCTAGTTGGACAAATCCTCGATGTGGAATTAATAATATTTCTGTTGTAGGAAATTTAGCTAAGCTTACAATGAAACAACCTGGATGGAAATATTGTACTAATAAAGGGCTGACATCAGTAGGGGGAGGTTTCACAAGTTCACCTTGGTATATTGAAAATGCTTACGAGTTTTTGGATAGCAGTGGTGAATGGTATCTCGATAGGACAGGGGCAATTAGTGGTTCTGCGTATAATTTCTTTTACAAACCATTTCTAGGGGAAGAAATGAAAAGTGTTGATGTTTCGGTTCCTGTTTTGGAAAAGTTAGTCGTTTTACAGGGCAGGGATATTTCACGACCAATTCATCATATCAAATTTTCTGGAATTACTTTTCAATACACTACTTGGCTTTTGCCAAGTGGAAACAATGGCTTGTCGGATGCACAAAACAATATATTACGTTGGTCAGGTAAAGGGGAACGAATTATTGATGGTGCAGCAATCGTACTTGGATTTGCAAAATCTATTTTAGTAGAGGGTTGTAAGTTTACGCATTTAGGGGGTATGGGAGTTGAAATGTATTCAGGATGTCAAGATAATAAGATTGAGGGATGCTCGTTTTCTGATATTTCGGCAAATGCCATACAGGTAGGCGATGTATATGGCGCCTACAATGATACCTCTTATGTTGCCTTTAGAGAACCTTTTGATGCACGATTAATCTTGAAAAATAATGACATTGTCAATAATTATATTACCGATTGTGGGGTAGAATATAGGTCGTCATGTGCGATAGCCGCTACGTTTCCCCAAAATATGAATATACTGCACAACGAAATTGCGAATATGCCTTATTCGGGTATTCATATTGGGTGGGGGCAGGAATCTGTTGGCATTAATTCTTCTGCAAGAAATACGATGATTCGAGGGAATTATATACACAATATGGTGGCACAGTTGGACGATGCAGCTGGTTTATATACCTGCGGTCCACAAGATACGCTTAAAAACTTATCGTTTATTGATAGTAATTACCAAGTTGGTTCTCATGATAATGGACTCTATTTTGATGGTGGTTCTTGTTGGTGGAGTGCAAATAATAATGTTTTTGATGATATTACGACAGTGAATATTAATATTTCCTCCCCAAATGGAAAAGCTAATCCACAAAAGCACGACATTACGGTAGCTAACACCTATGCTACTACAAATCAGTATTGGAATTATGGTACAAGAACAAAAGTTGCAGCAATGAATGTTGTTGCAAACGGCAATTGGAATACGACTGCAAAGTATATAATTGATAACGCAGGTCTTCAATCGGATTATATTGATATTAGAGGAACTGTTTATCTTGATGAAAATTTTAATGATGATACATTAGAGAAAGTACCTGCTAATTGGGGTATTGTAAAGGATGGTGGAACTATCAGTATAAAAGATTCTGCAAGCAGTGGAGATAGGGTTATGACGTTTTCAAAAATCAGTAATGGTAAAAATCTGATGGCTTCAAAGTCAATCAAGCCTGTAAGTGGGAAAGTAATAATATATCAAAAGTTATTAACCAATGCAAATTCGGGGTATAAAACTTTACCTGATATAACAGATAGAAATGGAATTATCGCTGCTAGTTTGGTTATGAAAGATGGGAACATTCAGCTTTACAAAGGCAATAATACTTATTTAACGATACAACCATTTGTAAATAATCGGTGGTATTTAGTAAAAATGATACTCAATACAGAAACTAATAAGCTAGACGTTTTTGTTGATGGGTTATTAAAAGTCTATCAGGATAATTTTAGAAATGTAGTTTCAGAGATAGCACAATTAAAGTATAGTATTAATGCATCAGATAGTGTCGGATTTGCAAGTATTGATAACATTAAAGTTATTGCAGACCGAAATTTTATTAACGAAGATTATAGTGGTTCAAAAATTGGAGTAGAACCTTTAGGATGGGCAGCGATTGATACTGCCGAAACAATTGTAGTGGATACTTTGACAGGAAATAATAATCGTATTCTACGGATAACAAAAACTGCTGTAAATAGAAATGTTTTGAGTAGCAAGACTGTAAATCCAATTTTCGGAAAAATAGTGGCGACTTGCAAAGTGATGGTGCCAACTATTACGGGGCAAAAGAATCTTCTTCAACTGTATAATCGCTATTCTAGTCTTGCAGTTGGCGTACTTTTCAAAGACGGTAATTTGCAGACATTTAATGGGAGTAGCAATGTAACAATTCATACATTTAAAGCGAATATTTGGTATAAACTGAAATTGGTGTTGAATACAGAAACGGATAAGTATGAGGTATATGTAAATGATACCCTGAAAAAATCAGCCCTAAGTTTTCGGAATAAAATTGCCGAGGTTAGCAAGATGGAGTTTGGTATTTTGACTGGATTTGTCGGTACATTATTTATTGATGATGTACAGTTATTTAATACTCCGTCACTTACTGAAAATACACTTCCTGTAAAATTGGTTTCTTTTGTAGCAAAACCAATGAACGAAAACAAAGAAGTTGCTATCAATTGGATAACTGCATCTGCTGTTAAAAATAATTGTTTCGTTGTAGAACATTCAACTAATAGTATTGACTTTACCATGTTAGATTCAATATGTTCAAATTCATATTCCTCAAGTTATTCAACTGTTGATAGATTTCCTAATGATGGAATCAATTATTATCGCTTAAAACAGATGGATGAGGATGGCACTATCACTTATTCTGAATGTATATCTGTGAATTTAGGGATGAAATTAAAAGATAATTTAGTAATATTTCCAAATCCTGCAAAAGGCATGATTCATTTAAATATCAAGTCAACAATAAATCAAAAAGCAAGAATCCTTATTTATGATAATAATGGAAGGATAGTCCAAAATAGTCAAGTTGGGGTACTTACAGGAAAAGGTCAGTATGGAGTTCAAATTGCCAATTTATCAAAGGGAACTTACTATGTTACCATTCTTTTAGACAAGGATAATTTAAAATATTCAGGAACTTTTGAAAAGTTAGGGGATTAGAAATGATTGAGTATTTTTTTGTAGAGTCTTGTTGAATCTAAATAATAGGCCATTCTTGATTTTTGAAGATTCTTTCGGAGTTTTTTAAATAAACTGCGAAATTTGAGTAGGTGCATAGTTAGTTTTTATTCAGTAGATAATAAATTATCTCTTGTTCTGTTTAATCATTTCTGTAAAATTATAGCTCATTTCTCAAAGTTCGAACCTCTTTTCTTGAAGTGCTATCCATTTTTCTCGAACTTCCAACTCCATTTCTTTAAGTACTACATGCTTTGAGTGAACTCCTATAGTCATTTCTTAAACTCCCAATCATTTTTCTCAAACTTTCAACCTCATTTCTTTAAGTGCTAACCCCATTTCTCTAGGGTCGAACTCCATTTCTCTAGGGTCGAACTCCATTTCAATTCAGTTTGTTTACGTAAAATTTATAAATATTTTGTTTCAAAACTTTTTCTTTTAGTTAGTTGAAAATTTTAATCTCTTCTTATGTCTCTGACACTTACATTTGCGCGATTTTATTTTTAAGATATTATGCCTAAAGACAATTCAATTAAGTCAGTACTTATTATTGGTTCAGGTCCAATTATCATTGGACAAGCGTGTGAATTTGATTATTCTGGTACTCAGGCTGCCCGTAGTTTGCGTGAAGAAGGAATAGAAGTGATACTCATTAATAGTAATCCCGCTACTATTATGACGGATCCTATGATGGCCGATCGGGTTTACCTACTCCCTCTGAATACAGAAAGTATTGAAAAGATACTGCAGGAAAATAAGATTGATGCAGTATTGCCAACTATGGGGGGACAAACTGCTCTGAATCTTTGTAAAGAAGCAGAAGAGCAAGGTATTTGGGAGCGTTACGGGTGTAAATTGATAGGAGTAGATGTTGCTGCAATTGATACAGCTGAAGATAGGGAGAAATTTCGTCAATTAATGGTTAAGATTGGTGTAGCTGTAGCACCTAGTCATGTGGCAAATAGTTTTTTGGAGGGAAAAGAGTTTGCACAAAAAATTGGATTCCCATTAGTTATTCGTCCTTCATTTACACTTGGTGGTACAGGTGGGGGATTTGTACATAACAAAGAAGAGTTAGATGCTGCACTTGAAAGGGGCTTGAAAGCGAGTCCAATTCACGAAGTATTAGTGGAAAAGGCAGTATTAGGCTGGAAAGAATATGAATTGGAATTATTGAGGGATAAAAATGATAATGTGGTTATCATTTGTACGGTAGAAAATTTGGATCCAATGGGTGTTCATACAGGAGATAGTATTACTGTTGCTCCTGCAATGACGCTTAGTGATACTGCATTTCAGGATATGCGAAACAAGGCAATGTTAATGATGCGTAGTCTTGGCAATTTTCAAGGTGGTTGTAATGTTCAGTTTGCATTAAATCCTGAAACAGAAGAATTGATTGCTGTAGAAATTAATCCTCGGGTTAGTCGTTCTTCTGCATTAGCAAGTAAGGCAACAGGGTATCCAATTGCCAAAATTGCCGCTAAATTAGCAATAGGGTATTCTTTAGATGAATTGAAGAATCAGATTACTCAAACTACTTCTGCCTATTTTGAACCTGCATTAGATTATGTAATCGTAAAAATTCCTCGATGGAATTTTGATAAGTTTAAAGGTGCTAATGATACACTCGGATTACAAATGAAGAGTGTAGGTGAAGTAATGGCAATTGGAAGAAGTTTTAATGAAGCACTTCAAAAGGCTTGTGTAAGCTTGGAAAATGATGCATTAGGATTGGGCTATTACGGTAAGAGTATGATGAAGAGTGCCGAAATAGTTGAATATATCAAGACTCCAAAGTGGGATAGGATTTTCAGAATTAAAGATGCCTTGATGCAAGGTTCAACTATTAAAAGTATTGCACAAGCAACAGGAATAGATCGTTGGTTTTTATATCAAATACAAAAACTTTGTGTCATTGAAAAAGAAATAGGATTGTATCGTTTAGATACTCTTCCTGAAGATTTATTGAAAGATGCTAAGAAGAATGGGTTTAGTGATGCACAGATTGCAAAGATTCTTCAAGGAAATTATAGTGACGAGCAGGTGTATGAAAAGCGAAAGAGTCTTGGCATTACAAGGGTATATAAAATGGTAGATACTTGTAGTGCAGAATTTGAAGCAAAAACGCCTTATTTCTACAGTACTTTTGAAAATTAGGAGTAATTATCGAGAGAATATTGCATTTTTATACTTTTTTTTAATGAAAATGAAAAATTAATTATTTTTTTTTCATTTTGTTAAAAAAAAATTGAATGGAATAATATTTATTACTTAACATTGCATCCTGAAAAGATATTTTTTAGGGTTGCTTTGTCGCCAAAGTATAACGTTCCTTATAACATAACATTATGAAAAAGGTTTCAACATTTGTAAAGCTTGTAGGCTTTGTATTATTAATGACTGTTTGTGTGCATTCTACAGTAAATGCTCAAACACCTGCTGACGATCCAGGAATTGGTGGCCCAGGTACAAGCGATTCACCTCCTTCTGGAGATGGTTCTCCAATTGTACCTTTTGATGGTGAAATGAACCTGCTTTTAGTAGCTTCAGGCATTGCTTTTGCATCAATGAATTACAAAAAGAAGGCATTCGCTTTCGTGAAAAATTAAATTTAGCTGATAAAATACTGCATTGGTATTTAATAAAAATACATAAGTCTCTCAACAATTAACTTTCTTTAGTTTTGTTGAGAGGCTTTTTATTTACGAAAAGCCCGTTTTTTAAATTTAAAATTAATTGCTGTAATTGTCTAGACTTTTGTAATAAAGACAATAAGGGTTTTGTCAAAGAATTATAAGGGATAGAATTTAATTTTTATACCCCCGTGTTTATTATCATGACTATTTAAACTGTAAAAATATCAACTTGTATTATTGAGTTGCACCAATTTCCCTATATTTATTGCCGATAAACAACTTCTTTGAACAGATTAATAAGCATTTTTGTTATATATAATTTATTATGATAACATAATTGGCTTATTGCTGAACACTTAATTTTTGATATGACTGCAGAACATCAGCGCCTTTCCGTAAATGAACGTAAACAAATTCCACTAGAACAATGGGGCCCTTATCTTAGTGAACGACAATGGGGTACTGTAAGGGAAGATTATGGTCCTCATGGGGATGCATGGAATTATTTTCCTCATGACCATGCTCCTAGTAGAGTTTATCGTTGGGGAGAAGATGGATTAGCTGGTATATCAGATTATTTTCAAAATCTATGTTTTGCCATTGCCCTTTGGAATGGAAAAGACCCTATTCTAAAAGAACGTCTTTTTGGATTAGGTAATAATGAAGGAAATCATGGTGAAGATGTGAAAGAACTCTATTATTATCTAGATAATGTTCCTACTCATTACTATATGGAATATCTATATAAATATCCTCAACAAGCATTTCCCTACAAAAAATTGGTTGATGAAAATAAAGGCAGGAATAAGCAACAGCCTGAATATGAGCTTTTGGATACGGGAGTATTTGATAATAATGAATATTTTGATATTAAAATAACTTATGCAAAGCAAGGTCCTCAGGATATCTTCATAAAAATTGATATAACAAACAAATATGATAAAGCCGCTCCAATTACAGTATTGCCAACATTGTGGTTTTATAACCGTTGGAAAAATGGTAGCGACGAAAAGAAAGGATCGATAGTATCAAATGGCAAGACATGTGTGAAAGCAGAACAGGAACGATTAGGAAGCTATTACTTTTATTATCAAAAGGCAGATGACGCATTGTTTACTGATAATGAAACCAATAAACTAAAAATAATGGGTGTCCCTAATGAGACCCCTTTTGTAAAAGATGCTTTTCATAATGCGGTGATTAAAGGTGAACATGTAAAAGAACTACGAGAAAGAAAAGTAGGAAGTAAATTTTCTCCTGTATATAAACTAACAATAAATGGGGGAGACACAAAATCTATCTATTGCAGGTTGTGCAGTAAACCACATGACTACGCTTTTGGAGCAGGATTTGAAAAGGTTTTTACAGAGAGAAAGCAACAGGCCGACGATTTTTATGCATCCCTATTACATCCAGATACTCACCCGGATTTATTGAAAATGCAACGTCAAGCTTTTGCTGGATTATTATGGAGCAAGCAGTATTATCATTACGATGTTGAACGTTGGTTAAGTACAAGCGACGGTTTGACTCCCGTAAATGATGGCAAAAAGAATGGACGGAATAGTGATTGGAAACATCTGAAAAATCAAGATATCATCCTAATGCCTGATAAATGGGAATATCCTTGGTATGCGGCTTGGGATTTGGCGTTTCATTGTATTCCAATGGCAATGATAGATGTGACTTTTGCCAAGCATCAATTAATACTCATCATGAGGGAATGGTATATGAAACCTGATGGTCAATTGCCAGCTTATGAATGGAACTTTGGCGATGTGAACCCGCCTGTACATGCTTGGGCAGCCTTACAGGTATATAAAATTGAAAAGGAAGCCACTGGAAAAGGGGATATTACCTTCTTGAAACGAATCTTTCAAAAATTAATCATCAATTTTACTTGGTGGATTAATCGTAAGGATGAAAATGGAAACAACATCTTTCAAGGTGGGTTTCTTGGGTTGGATAACATTGGCGTACTAGATAGAAGCTATGGTATTGCTGCCCACATGCATCTTGAACAAGCAGATGGAACAAGTTGGATGGGTAAATATGCCTTGAATATGATGGATATGGCCATTGAAATTGCGGTTAACGATATTTCATTTGAGGACACTGCTACGAAATTCTTTGAGCATTTTGTTTTAATTGCGGAAGCAATGAATGAACATATTCTTTGGAATAAGGAAGATCAGTTTTTTTATGATACCCTAAGCATTAAAGGAGGCGAAACAATTCCTCTTAAGACACAATCAATAGTAGGATTGATTCCACTACTTGCAGTATCAGTTGTAGAAAAGAGCACTTTGGATAAATTAGCCGATTTCAAACGAAGAATAACATGGTTTGAAAACTACAGAAAGAAAAACAATCGCTTTTGGCCAAATGAGGAAAGTAGCGACAATGATAAGATATTACTATCGCTTGTGCCAAGAGATAGATTGATTGCATTATTAAAACGGATGTTGAATGAAGAGGAATTCTTATCAGAAGGGGGAATTCGTGCTTTATCAAAATATCATGAGAAGAATCCTTATTCTATTACACTCGATGATAGATTGTACACGATTTGCTACGATCCGGGCGATTCGACTTCCGACTTATTTGGAGGTAATTCTAATTGGAGAGGGCCTGTGTGGATTCCTATTAATTATCTTTTGATTCGCTCAATACGGAAGTACGCAAGTTATTATCAAGATTCGTTGTTGGTAGAATGTCCTACTGGTTCGGGCAATATGATGAATTTGGAACAAGTTGCTGATGAATTGACTAACAGAGTAATTAGCCTATTTCAAAAAGATGAAAACGGAAATCGTCGGTCAAATGCAGAATACAATCCTTTCTATAATCAACCCGGCAATGAAGACCTTGTCTTATTTTTCGAATACTTCCATGGGGATAGTGGAAAAGGGTTAGGCGCAAGTCATCAAACAGGTTGGACAGCAGTAGTGGCAGATTTAATAAATCAAATGAATAGGAAGAAACCTAAGCCTGAGAAGGCAACAGTTGCAAATGATGAGGAAGAGTGAAGAAATATGAAATATGAGTTATAAGTGATGAGTGGAATATTGAATACTAAAATCGAATTAATTTGAGATTAATTTTAAAAACTCATGACTTATCACTTATAATTCATCGCTATTTTAAGTGATATTAAAACTCATTCTATGGTAAGAAGTGAGTCCATATTGAGCAATCGCGTTTCTGTGAATCATAGTACCATATCCCTTGTTTTTATTCCATCCATACTCTGGAAATTGTTTATGCAATTGATACATAAAGGCATCTCTGTAAGTCTTGGCTAAAATACTAGCGGCCGCTATGTTCGCATATTTTCCATCTCCTTTTATAATACATTTATGTTGAATAAATGGATAAGGTTTAAAGCGATTGCCATCAATCAATAATAATTCAGGGCGAGTATTCAGTTGATCAACAGCAAGATGCATTGCTTTGAAGGAGGCTTGAAGTATATTTATTTGGTCTATTTCTACGTTATTTATGATACCTACTCCAAAAGAAATTGCGTGTTCTTCAATAAAAACACGCAATTTATCTCTGTCTTTCTCTTTAACTTGTTTACTATCGTTTAATAAGGGATGGTAAAAGTCTTTTGGTAGAATAACAGCTGCAGCAAATACAGGACCTGCGTAACAACCTCTTCCTGCTTCATCGCATCCTGCCTCTACTAAATTTTCTTGATAAGAATTGATTAATCCTGACATGTATCTAACTAAACCAAATTGTTTGCATGTGCATACTTAATAATATCCGCAAAACTCTGAAAATTCATTTTTTCGAGAATACGAGACTTATAGGTACTCACAGTATTGATACTTACTTTTAAATCTTCTGCGATATGAGTCACTGTTTTACCTTGAGCCAACATCTGAAACACTTCAAATTCCCTATCAGATAATGATTCATGAGGTTTCTTTTCTGTATCATCGAGGTAGGCATCTGCCAATAAAGATGCAATTTCAGGAGTTATGTATTTCTTTCCTCTCATCACATGTTCCATCGCCTTAATCAACTCTTCAGGAACCGTATCCTTACTTAAATAACCATTTGCACCTGCCCTAATTACTCGTACAGCATTTCTTTCAGGCAATGACATACTTAAGATAATAATTGGCACTTTATTTCCACTATCTCTTGCTTGCTTAATTATCTCTATTACAGGAGGTCCTGGCATAAATAAATCTGTCACTATAATATCATAAACCTGCGAAGTATTTTGCAGTGACTCACGTAATTCATCCCCATTACTTTTTTCTGTAATTTCTGCATTAGGATAAGACTGTCTTAACAGCAATACCAAACCCTGTCTGATCATTGAATGATCATCTGCCAATAAAATTTTCATTTCTTTTCATTTTAAAAGCTCGTTAGTACAAGCTTTAGTGTTTAGATTAAACCTATTCTAAATGGTGCTGAATACCATATTTAATCAAATCAGCATCACCCTGTAGATTCATTTTCTTTTGTATGTGAACTTTGTGCGACCGTACCGTATTAATACTAATGGACAACTTTTCTGCAATATCATTCATTTTGAGGCCATCAATCAGCATTTTAAATATCTGATATTCCCTGTCAGACAAGTTCTCGTGGGCATTAGATTTCGTTTTATTTTCATAAGAAGAGGCTAATATTTCAGCAACTTCGAGATTCAAATATTTTCTTCCACTCAATATTTGATCCACTGCTTTTATTAATTCTTCGGATATATTATCTTTTGTTAAATATCCTGAACTACCTGCAGTAATACACCTGATTGCATATTCCTGTGCAGGGTGCATACTTAGTATCAATACAGGAGTTTTGGGAACATGTGTTTTAATTTGTTTTAAAACTTCAAGTCCTGATTGTCCAGGAAAGGAAAGATCTGAAATAATCAAGTCCCATTTTTCTTTAACGGCTTTTTTAAACAACGCAACTGTGTTATCCACCTCTTCCAAAATTATATCTGGATAAGCTTCTGTTAGAATGTACCTCAACGCAATTCTAACTAAATGATGATCGTCTGCAATTAATATTCTCATGATAGTTGTGCTGTATAAATGTTGTCAATAAACTTTGCCGTTAAATATAATAATTGAATGATTAAAATTTAAAATAAAAATAAATAATTCACTGTTTTAATTATCTCTGTTGATTATTTGCTTGGATAAAGGTATGATTCAATCTACTACAAAGAAGTAAACATGTGTGTAAATGAAATGTAGGACATTTACTACAATAAAATTTCACGTCTAAAACCTCTATTAACAAGCAATCCCCACTACAAAAAAAAATGTTAATACTTATCTCTCAAGGCAATTACTTTGCAGCTATGCAGCAGTATAAAACACTTCTAAAACATATTTTAGAACACGGGACACAAAAGACAGATAGAACAGGAACAGGCACATTAAGTTACTTTGGATATCAGATGCGATTCAATTTGCAAGAGGGATTCCCAATGGTAACGACTAAGAAATTACACTTGAAAAGTATTGTTCACGAGTTATTGTGGTTCTTAAAAGGAAGTACAAATGTTGCCTATCTAAAAGAAAATGGGGTAAGTATTTGGAACGAATGGGCAGATGAGAATGGCGATTTAGGTCCTGTTTATGGAAAGCAATGGCGTAGTTGGGAAGGAGTTGGAGGAGAAACGATAGACCAAATTACAGAACTTATCAATCAAATAAAGAAAACACCCGATAGCAGACGATTGATTGTTAGTGCTTGGAATGTGGCAGAATTACCAAAAATGGCTTTAATGCCTTGCCACACTTTGTTTCAATTCTATGTTGCAGACAATAAACTCAGTTGTCAGTTATATCAACGTAGTGCTGACGTTTTTTTGGGAGTTCCCTTTAATATTGCCTCTTATGCCCTGTTGACGATGATGATTGCACAGGTTTGTGACTTAGAAGTTGGGGATTTTGTGCATAGTTTCGGGGATGTTCACTTATATAATAATCATTTAAATCAAGCAGAGTTGCAATTAACTCGCATCCCTTATCAGTTGCCTAAGATGGAGATTAATCCAAACGTAAAGGATATTTTTGAGTTTACATTTAATGATTTTTCATTGAAAGATTATGAATATCATCCTGCTATCAAGGCTCCTGTGGCTGTGTAGGCAAATGAATTTTTATACTTTATTTTTTTTTCGTTACTACTCAGGAGGTTTTTCCACAAAGGCAACTAAGAAAAACAAAGAACACAAAGGCATCTTTTAAAATAATTGACAGGTAAGTATCTAAAAAGTATACTGCTTCTTGTGTTACTTTGTTCAAAACCTTGTGACCCTAGTGGTAAAAATACCTGAGTAGTAACTTTTTTCTATAACTAGACAAGTGTAGCAAAATGAGATAAAGGAGTGGTTTAGCGGAAAGTGAATAGAGTGGTTTTTGTCATAAGAATGTGATGTAGAATTATTTTTCTACGTCAAGCCTTTTTAAAAGGTCAGCAATAATTTGATTCTTTTCGTTTAATTCGTGATTCTTTTCGTTCAATTCCTGATCTTTTTCATTCAATTCTTTCTTGTATTTCTTTTCCTTGTCTTCAAACATGGCATTTACAGTTCTCCATGCTTCTTGTTCTGTCTCAATCATCTTCTTTTCTTTGGGGTCAGTACCTGAATAATGTAGAATATCTGTCATAATCTTTACTTCTTCAATATCTGCAGTATGAATGAATTCTTTGATGATCTTTTTGTCGTCCACAAAGTTTGACTGTTCAAAAACGCTTAATAGCTTATCAAGTTTAGTTGAGTACCTATCAGTAATTCGTTCTACCTGAACTACATAGCTGTCGTGAGTCAACTTCTCAACAAAGTCGCTTTTGGTCTCAAGAAATATTTTATTAATAAGGTCTTTGTATTTCCTTTCCACCTTAATGCAAGGTGTCTCAATTTTAGGTAATTTGAACCCTAAAATATAGATGGTTGTAATGGGAAGTGCCACTTTCTCGTCATTAATCGTGTCTTCTTTTTTATAATGTTCAGCAAGGTAGTTCCTAAAGCGCATCACATCAATCTCATTCTTTGCCTTTTGAATTTCTATCAATACTTTTTTGTATTCACCTGTTTCAGTTTTAATGGTTGCAATAAAGTCGAGTCTAAAAACGGCAAGCCCTGCAAGTTCGTCCGTGTATGTAAATTCTTGTGGTTTAACTTCTACGTTTTCTATTGTCTGTTCAAGGAGTGTTCCGATAAAGAATTTGGCAACTTTATCATTCTCCATCATTCTTTTGAATACCACATCGTATATTGGATTTGCAATTACCATTTTTTTATTTTTAATGAGGCAAAGGTATAGGGAATAAAGGGGCACTCCTAATGTTAAGGTAACAAAAGTGGAATCATTGTGTATGTATTATTAGGGATTTTTTTTTATTTTAATATAATGACTATGCGGCAGTCACTCAAGCACGTGCTTGAGTGACTGCCGTACGTAAGTAAGACGCTAAAGTACTTGCTTGAGTCGCAAAAAGAATCATTGAGTGGTTGCAGCACGTGCTTGAGTAATTGCCGTACATGCGGGAATGTTAGCCGCAAGTGCGGGAGTCTTGGAAAGAATATTTGAATGGTAGAAGCACGTGCTTGCGTGATCGCAGCACGTGCCGGAATGACAAAAGCAAATGCTAAAGGCTTTGAATGTCGAAATTGATGAGTTGCAGTACGCCCTTGAGTGATCAAAGTATTTACTAGCTTGGTTGCAGCATGTACATAAGTTGATTCAGCAAATACTTGCGTGTTTAAAAGACAAATTTGAATAGCTTCGGCATGAACTGAGATCTCTGTAATAAGTGAAATTCTAAATTGAAAATATTTATTCAAAAAAAATGGCACAAAATAATCATGTACGATTCAATCCTGATATTTTATAAAATAGAATTTGCCACTTTTTTCTACTCATTCCCTTAAGGCGCAAAGACAAAAAGTATGATGTTCTTCATTTTAAAAACACTCCTTTTTGCTTAGTTTGACATAGTTATTTTTGTCTTTATATTGAAGAAATAAATATTACTCCATTTTCTCATATTGATGTTGACAAACCTATCTAAGAAAAAAAGACCGTGTAAAAATGATGAATTGCCTTTTATTTACCTATTATTTGTTCACATATTTAATAACTCCATAAAAAATTGATAAGTTGCAACAATTACTCCTTTTTGAAAATAATCAGAAGGTGTTGACACAAAGAAATCCAAGTAAAAGCAGAATAATCACAATTTCATTTACCTTGTGTACCCTGTTTTTACCTAGTTTCTTAGTAGTAATAAAAAGAATTAAATGCCCGATTGGGTAAATATTATGGCTTTATCAAATTACGAAGAAAGTGACATTAAGAGTCTCGATTGGCGCGAACATATTCGCCTTAGACCGGGGATGTATATTGGAAAGTTGGGCGACGGTGCCGCAGCTGATGATGGTATCTATGTTCTGATAAAGGAAGTATTAGACAACTGTATCGACGAACACATGATGGGTCATGGTCGTCATATTGATATTAAATTAAAAGAAAAAGTCGTTACAGTCAGAGATTATGGGCGTGGTATTCCTTTGGGAAAGGTGGTAGATGTGGTGAGCAAAATTAATACAGGTGCCAAATACGATAGTAATGCCTTCCAAAAGAGTGTCGGATTGAATGGGGTGGGTACGAAGGCTGTTAATGCTTTGAGTAGCTATTTTAAAGTAACTGCTTATAGAGAAGGAAGGAAGAAAACGGCAGAATTTGAAAGAGGAGTGCTACTGAAAGAACATGCAGAAGAGGCATCTACAGAAGATAATGGTACTGAAGTAAGTTTTATTCCCGATGAAACGATTTTTAGGAACTACCATTTTTTGCATGAATATATCGACAATCAACTGTGGAATTATTGTTATCTGAATGCAGGATTAATCATTGATTTCAACAATAAGAAGTATGTCAGTAAGAACGGGTTATTAGATTTATTGAAAAGAAAGACCCCTGAAGAAGAATTGCGGTATCCAATCATTCATCTGAAAGGAGATGATATTGAATTGGCAATCAGTCATAATAATGATTATGGAGAGGATCTATTTTCCTTTGTAAATGGACAATATACCACACAAGGGGGTACGCATCAGCAGGCATTTAGAGAGGCGTATGTAAAAACAATCCGTGATTTTTTCAAGAAAGATTACGAAGCGGCAGATATTCGACAAAGTATTGTGGCTGCAATTGCGGTGAGGGTACAAGAACCTGTATTTGAGAGTCAGACAAAGACGAAATTGGGCTCACAAAATGTGAGTGAAGGTGGAAAGAGTATGAAGAATTTCATACAAGAGTTTTTAAGTAAAGAATTAGACAACTATTTACATAAGAACCCCGCTACTGCCGACTCCATTAAAAGGCGGATTGAACAGAGCGAGAGAGAAAGAAAGGAATTGAGTGGCATTCGAAAATTGGCGAATGATAGGGCTAAGAAGGCAAACTTGCACAATAAGAAATTGAGAGATTGTAGGATACATTTCAACGATGAACCACCTGTAAAGAATCGGGAAGAATTTATTACGAATCAAAAAAATACCACCGTATTTATTACGGAGGGTGATAGTGCGAGTGGTTCGATTACGAAGGCAAGACGAGTAGATACACAGGCGGTCTTTAGTTTGCGTGGAAAGCCGCTCAACTGTTATGGGCAAACAAAAAAGATGGTGTATGAAAATGAGGAGTTCAACCTATTGCAACATGCCCTAAACATAGAAGATGGATTAGAAGGACTTCGTTTTAATAACATTGTAATCGCCACCGATGCCGATGTAGATGGGATGCATATTCGATTGCTTTTGATGACTTTCTTCTTACAATTTTTTCCAGACTTAGTGAAGAGAGGGCATGTATATATATTAGAAACACCTTTATTCAGGGTAAGAAATAAACAAGAGACTATCTATTGTTATGATGACCCGGAAAGACAAAAGGCTATAAAAAAACTAGGAAATAAGCCTGAGATTACAAGGTTTAAAGGATTAGGAGAGATTAGTCCGGGAGAGTTTGAGCGTTTTATTACAAGTGATATGCGATTACAACCCGTTTTTCTCGATCAAGGGGAACATATTCAGCAATTGTTAGAATATTATATGGGTAAGAATACCCCACAAAGGCAGGATTTCATCATTGCGAATTTGAGGGTTGAAGTAGATTTGGCAAATGAAGTTGTTTAATGACATACTACATCTATCGAAGGAAAAAAGTAATAAGTAATAAGGTGTTGTAAAAAAGTTTTTGTTCACTTATAGGTTTGACATATAAAAGCAGTAGGTAAGTTGAAAGTTGAATCATTTTTAATTATACTTTTTATTGATTTCTTCTATAGAAATACAGAAGTGAAATTGCTTTGTTAGCATCACTACTTGGTTGAATCGAAGATTAAAAGGTCGTTTTTGTCTTTTTCATCTTTTACTTTTCCTTCCAAAATACTTTGTCCTGCATTTGCAGGATTGTTCCCTTTACCTAGTGGCCATGAACTGACAGTTTCATTTATTTTGATTCCCGCAATTGCGGCAATATCCAATCCGAAATCTGTGCAGTTATTGGAGTTTAGGTTGTATTTTTTACACTTATATTCTTTAACTAACTTGACGATTCTGTCAAATTTTCGTTTAGATATGAATTTGCCTACAACTTCGTCCCAAGGATGTTGTGAGTCATCTTTAAAAACTGATGTTGTTGAAGGGATAAGTGGAGTTGCACTTAGTAAGTTGTCCTTTTTGGGATAAAATCCAAATGAGCGAGAGAGCGTAGTTGAATCAGAATTAAATTTAATAAGGGTTACGAATGTATGTCCAACGTTACTTATCTTAGCAAATACTCTTCTTTTTCCAGGTAAGGGTTGTTTTACATGAACCATTAGTCCATATCCAACAGCTTTTTTGCCATCATTAAAGCAATCTGTAATGTCTATTTTATTATCTATAGGTTGAGATTCAATTTCTTGCTCAAAATTTTCAGTAGAGTCAATAATGATTTCCTTTACCATGTTTTCTGAAGTGTCATCGGGAAGTTCCATTGCAGGGTTATTTATAATAGCAAATGAAGTGTCATTCAGTCTTGTTGTATCTTCTATTGATACATCACTGTTTTCCATAATGCTATCCTGCGCCTTTTTATTTGTGTACTCCAAGTACACATAGTTGTTTTCTTTCTTTCCTATTTCATATGCACCCATCATTTTGTAATAGTATTTGAGGGCTTGAGGATATAGTTTCAGTCGGGCTAGGGTATTAGCCATTTTATAATAAAGATTTACAGAGAAGCTTTTGTCTTTTACTTCACGTTTTAATTTTAAGGATCGTAAAAAGTGAGATAATGCCTTTTTGTACTTGCCCTTTGAAGTATACACATCTCCAATATGAAATAATGCATTTGCCTCTCCCTTTGTATCATGTTTAAGTTGAGCAATTAGTAATGCTTCATTAGAAAATTGTATTGCTGAGTCTAGTTTGTTATTCTTAATATACTCTGCGCTTAATTTATTGAGATATTCAATTCTTTGAAGAGTGTCAGTTTGTAATAAGTTATTTGAAACAACTTGTTGTGCACTACTAATACTTGTGATTGAAAAAAGAAATATCCAAATGATGTATAAATAAATATTCGATTTCACGTTAAGTACTTTTAATGTTAATGCAAAATACTAAAACCCTACTAATTTAAAAGACAATTAGGTTTGTTTTAACTGTTTTAATCTGCTAGTTGAATATTTAGTCTGAACTAAGCATTTGTTTACTCGCATTGTTGTTGGAGAGATTGTCGCCTTTCTATTCTTTAAATGATTATATAACTGTACTGGAAATTGAATAATCTAAACAATAGAATAATTAGGAGCGTGAAATTTGTTTCCATAACAAATTTTAAAGAGGAACTTGTCTTATTAAAAATCTTTTTTGGACTAAGTAATAGGATGATATTATAAAGGGAAAGCTTGCTGAGAGGTATGTGATATCTGTCTATTTTCAAAGTTTTTTGTTTGAGATATCTTTTGTATTATTGCTGTTTATCAATTACCCACCCTAAAACGTTAAGATGAAAAAGTGTTTATGTTATGTTCTTCAATTATTAGTCCTCCTTGTATTTACAAATGTAGATGGACAAATCAAGTCGAAAGCCGATGTTGAACGAGCTATATCAAATAGTAATTCAGCAAAAGTTAGTATACTTAGCAGCAAGACAGAGTATACAGTTAAGAACTCCTACACAGATGAGAAGTTAGGTTTAGATTATGTTTATCTACAACAAACCTATAAGGGTATAATTGTTTATAATATTGTAAAGTCGCTTGTATTTAAAAATAATCAATTACAATATGGGTCAGGTAATTTCTATATCGATATTGCTTCGAAGGCTCCGAGTGAAGTGCCGTCTATAACAGCCGATGTGGCGATAAATAAGGCTGCAAGCTATTTAAAGCTTCCAAAGATCACAAATTTGACACTTGTTTCTAATTCTTTAGCTACTGATAAAAAGATGGTTTATTCTGACGGAGGAATTTCCAAACAAAATATAAATTCCGAGTTAGTTTGGGTAAGTAATGATGATGGAAAAACTATTCATTTAGCTTGGAATGTATTTATAGAACCTAAAAACTCTTCAGATTATTTTCATGTCAGAGTTGATGCTGCGAATGGTAAAATTATCAATCAAGGCAATTATACTGTTTATGAAAATCGTAATAGCAAGCAACTAAAAAAAAAAGAACAAAGCACAAACAGTCAAATGCTCAATTGTGAAGAAGAGTCAATAAATAATAGTGGTGAAAATATAAAGTCTTTAGCACATTTAATGGCACCTCCACCACCTCCTACAGTAACTTCGGCTACCTATAATGTTATTCCTTTTCCTGCAGAGAGTCCATTTGTAACAGGTCCAACAGTTGAAACAGATCCTTGGAACTATGCCGGAACTAATAATAATGCCACTACTTATGGTTGGCATTTTGATGGGACCACCAACTATAAAAACTCAAGAGGTAATAATGTATATGTTTATGATGACAGTGCCAATAAAAATAAACCGGGACGACCTGATACTTCTTCAACTGCCATACCTACCCTTACTTTTAATTTTATACCCGACTTTACAAAGGCTCCATCCTTAGCTGCAAATAGAAAGTTTGCAGAAGCAAATCTTTTTTATTGGAATAACCTAATGCACGACTTGACCTATCAATATGGATTCACAGAAGCTGCCGGAAACTTTCAGGCGAATAATTTAGGTAGGGGAGGAGTACAGAAAGACTATGTAAATGCAGAGGCTCAAGATGGTTCGGGCACAGACAACTCGAACTTTAGTACACAACCTGACGGTACTTCGGGAAGGATGCAGATGTATTTATTTAATCCTTCGGTATCGACAGGTGCAAATATTACTATCACTACTCCATCCACTATTGCGGGTAATTATACTTATGTAGAAAGTGCATTTAGCACTGCTAATAAGTTAGGAACAGTAGGTGCAGTAAGTGGTAATCTTGCATTCTACGCTGATTCGGTCGGTACTTCACATATTGGCTGTACGAGTGCATCTAGTACTTTGAAAGGAAAGATTGCGGTTATTTATAGAGGTACCTGTAGTTTTGTGATTAAAGTAAAAAATGCGCAAAATGCAGGTGCAATTGGCGTAATTATGATTAATAATGCGGCAGGAACTCCAATTGCAATGGGAGGTACTGATAATACAATAACTATTCCCGCTGTCATGGTTTCTGATACAGATGGTGCTAAGATTATTGCTCCGCTTGCTTTGAATCAAACGATAACTGCAACAATTAATGTTTCTAAACAAGGGCAAATGTTTGATGGTGACCTTGATAACAGTATAGTTTGTCATGAATACACTCACGGAATCTCTATTCGCTTAACGGGTGGTGCGTCTTTGGCAACTTGTCTGAATAATTATGAAGAAGGAGGAGAAGGATGGAGTGATTATGTGGCATTGATGATGCTTACCGATTGGAAGAAAACAACGATTATGGATGGAACAAAGAAGAGGACCGTAGGTCATTATGCTTTAGATCAGACTCAGTCTTTCGACATTGGCGTTCGTTCATATCCTTATTCAACAGATCTAACAATTAATCCTCTAACGTATAAAGAAGTAGCTGATACTGCACATAATCCATCTTATGATGCCAATAATAAAGTTATTCCTAATGCAACGGAAGTGCATTTTATTGGAGAGATATGGTGTGCTGCATTGTGGGAAATGACTTGGGGAATTATACAACAAGAGGGTATAATTAATCCTAATTTATTTGATCCTACAAAAGGTGGTGGCAATACAGTTGCTTTACAATTAGTGATGCAAGGATTAAAATTGCAGCCTTGTAGCCCAGGTTTTATTGATGCTAGAAATGCAATCTTGGCTGCCGACTCCATACTTTACAATAATGCACACAAGTGCGCAATTTGGAAGGCATTTGCAAAGCGAGGAATGGGATATAGTGCAAAACAAGGTAGCAGTAATAATTGTGTAGATCAAACTGTGGCATTTGATGTGCCACCTTGTATTTTGCCTGTAACATTAATCAGTTTCAATGCAACTGTTCAAAGTAATGCAGTAGTACTCAAATGGGCTACTTCAGCCGAAGTGAATGAAAAGGATTATGTAATTGAATATTCGACAGATAACACTACGTGGAATGTTTTAGGATCAGCAGATGCAAGAAACGGTACTGCAACAAATGATTATTTATATAAGCATTATCAACCTGTTAGCGGAAATAATTATTACCGTATTAAAATGGTTGAAAATGATGGTAGCTATAAATATAGTAACATAGTAGTTGTTAATTTTGATGGCAAGGAGGGTATTTCTATTTATCCAAATCCAGTAAAGGAAACGTTGACTGTTGAGTGGAAAAAGCAAAAGTCCGAAAAAGTGTCTGTACAGATTACGGATATAACAGGAAGAATATTAAATCTACAGCACATTCAATTACAGAGTGGGAATAATTTATTTCAATTGAATACGAATAAACTTTCAAAAGGAACTTATTTTGTCGTAATAAATGGTGTATACAAGGAAGTAAAACAATTTATAAAAGAATAAAAGGCTAGGCTAACTATCAAGCGGTACTGTTACTTAATAGTGACAGTACCGTTTTTGTTTACAGCAAAATGGAATTAAATTGATAAGTACAATGAGTTGAAATTGCTTTTAGATGATTAGGGTTTTATAATCAAATTATTTTTTTCAATGAAATCAAAAATGGGTACAAAGCTTTCCATTAGGATAAAGGAATAAAAAATAAAATAGAATTAATAATCCACTTGTTTCTTTTAGTTTTAACCTCATGTAAAGAAGTTCACCTTTATTCGCACTTATTTATTTTTTACATTTTTGTGATATTCTAAATAATAAATTCGAATAAGGATTAAGAAATAAGAAATAATCAAAGGCCCAAATATTAAACCTGTAAGTCCAAAATAGCGAAGCCCAATGATAACGCCTAATACTGTAACTATCGGATGAATATCGGCCATTTTTTTTGCTAATAAGAATCGAATTAGGTTATCGCTTGCGCCAATAATTATGATTCCCCATCCCATTAAGAAAAGCCCTTGCCAAGTGTGCCCCTGAACTAAAAGATATAATGATATGGGAAGCCAAATTAATGAGGTTCCCACAATTGGTATAATTGAGGAAAAGCCAGTGATTACACACCAAAATCCTGGATCACTAACATCCGAAATCAAATAAGCAATGAATGCAAGAAATCCATGGGCAACGATAATTAAGGGAACTACAACCGCGTTACTAAATGTTTGCATTTTTAATTCGTTCCCAAATATTTTCATTTGACTTCTTTTGAAAGGAAGGTAAAACATGACAGACGCTTCTAAACGATTCGTACTCACTATCATAAAATAAAGAAAGAAATACATCATGCCGATTGTTGTAAAGAAGTTGATACTACTATTAAGGATTGAAGAGACAAAGCTTGTTGCAAAATCCTGAATGCCACTGATACTACTATTTACAATATTGATATTGTATCTTTTTTGAACAATCTCACCAAAATGTTTGATGGGTTTAAATAAGGCTGCTGGATTTTGTGACACAGAAATGATTTTGCCATAAAGCATTGTCGCCACCAATCCAATTGGCAATAAAATAATAAAAAATGAGACAACAATAATTAGTATCGCTATGAAACCTTTCTTTAATTTAAATCTTTTTAGCAGAAAGTCAATTGAAGGTTTGCTGAGCACATAAAACATTAAGGCCGAAAGGAAAGCAGTAAAGAAATCTAAAAGACTCCACATTAATAAGCCTGCAAAAATGATGATTATGCAAAGGAAAAAGTATCTGTTTACTGTGAAATCTGTTTTATTATTAGTCATAATGTAGTGTCTGTATTTAAATGCTGTATTTTTACGAAAATTAAAAGTATAGTATTTTTAAATAAAAGATTATGAATAGCAATCAAAAGTTTTGGAGTGGACTAATCTTAGGTGCAGCTGCGGGTGCAGCAATTGCGCTTCTGTTAAGTACCGATAAGGGAAAAGAAGTGTTGTCGGACGCTGCAGATTCAGCCGAAAAGATGGGAAATGATCTGAAATCAAAATTGGAAAGCCTAGACAAAGAATTGAAATCTATATTAGAAAGGGGGAAAGTTATTGCGGAGGAGTTAGAAAATAAAGTGACAGAGACCATTATATAGTCTATTATGTTGAGGAGTTATGAGTGTTTGCTTACTGTAGTCACTTAATAATAGATTACATGTCGTACTAACTACTAAATATTATTATGAAAAGAGAAGAAGCTTCTTTCTTTACTGAAACACGAAATCAGCTAGAGGATTATATTCAGGATAGGTTACTCTTGATAAAGTTACAAACGGCCGAGAAAACAGCGCGCCTAGCGGGTATACTCATTGCTTTGCTAGTCATTGCCTTGTTGAGCTTTTTTGTCCTTTTGTTTATTAGTATCATGGGCGGATATTATTTTGCGAGTCTTACAGGAAGTTTATTCTCAGGATTTGGAATTATAGCATCCTTTTATCTCTTATTATTATTGGTAATTATTAAGAATCGAAAGAAACTAATCGAAACCAAAGTAAGTAATACAATTATTAAGACATTTTTCGAAAAAGAAGAAGAACCCGAATCATGAAAACAAATGCAAATAACCTGTCGCTTACAAGTATTGAGGATACACAAAAAGCAATTCAAATTGTTAAAAAGAGAATTGAATTAAAAGAACAGATTTTAGAGGAACGATTGCAACAGCTACCTCAAGAAATTATAAAGGCAGGCATTGGTAAGGTCATCCCGGCTTTTATTAATGCAAAAATATCTAACCGCACGTGGAGCATTTTTAAGGATGCTTTAGGTCTATTATCTCCGTTCTCTACTAATAAAGTCTCTTTAATGAAAGATGTTGTTAAGCAGGTGGGGTTGATTGGTTTGTTGAAATTAGTGATTGCCTTTTTTACTAACAAGCAAGAAACAACACAATAATTCAAAGCTTCCTTTTATTTGTTATTTAATTTTTCAATTACAGCAGTAGGAACGCTAACTTTTTTCTTGTTTTTATAATCAAAACACATCATTCCTGTCTTTGCTTTTCCCGCAATTGCTTGGCCTTCATTTTCCAAAATTTCTATCAAATAAAAGATATCGAATCCTAATCTGTCGAATCCATTTGCTGCAACAGAAATTTTTACTAAATCCCCATATCCTAATTCTCGCTTATATTCAATTGCAACGTCGCACATGATTAAACCTACACCTTCTATATCCATTTCTGTATATCCATGATGCTTTAAAAATTGCAACCTTGCTTCATGTATTAGTGATAGAAAAGAATCGTTACCAACATGTCCACCATAATTCAAGTCTGTAATCCGAATAGCAATAGTTGTTGAATAATGAAAGCTGCCAGGTAAATTTATTTTTACTCTTTCCATTTTATGCAAATTAATATCGTGATTATACTTTTTTTAAGGAAATTTAATTTGAGCTAACCGGGTTAATGCTACTTAAAGTCGCATTTGATTCTACAGGAACTTTACCTTTTTTGTTGTAAGAAACCCAATATGAAACAAGAATGCAACTTATAAAAGGTGACGTGTAAAACAAATACAAATAAGGGACATCAACAAGCGTATAAAAAACAACTAAAGTTAGTTTTAAAGCTGCCAAAGGAATATTGTGTAAAATGATTTCCTTTTTTCTATAATTAATCCAAGCGCAAATAAGCACAAATAGCATTGGAACTACAAAGGAAAGTGTGACTAAAGAATAGTGTTGCAAGGCAATGTGATTAGGTCCGAAAAATCGGGCAAAGCCTAAACTTATTTCAAATACATGCGGACCATCATGCCAAACTCTTCTAGCAAAATCAATGTAGGCACCAGGCAAATTGATAAAGCTATTAAGTATTGACCATCCAAATGGCATTAATACCAATAAGCAAAAACAAGCGATACCACTAATTTTCAAATGTAACCATTGCTTTCTTTTCCGCTGTACATATAATAATATTAGCATAGCAGGTAACCATCCAATTAGTGCATAGCGACTAAGAAGACAAAAACAGGCAGCTGCGCCAATAAATAGATAGTTTTCGCTAAGTAATGCTATTGTAAGCCATACATAGTTAATAATTACAACACCTTCTTCAGTATAGGGTACTAAACCTGCCGAGTCATTTGTGAAGAGCCACCAAAAAAGCATGAAAACAGCTACTTTATAGGTAAGTGAAAGTCGTCTGCTAGCAAAAGGATTCCAAAGAAGAATCGCAAGCGAAAAGGCAAGAAATAATGCAGTAATAGTAATCCAACGGATATCAATGTGTAACCATTCGGCCACACTGAATGGAAGCCACATCGCTGGTAGGTAAATTGGTTTAACACCCTGCCAAATATTTGGGATTATATCATATACCTTTTCCCAATGTCCCTCTACAAAGCGTTGACTCATTACTTTGATAATTGGCAGCATATCTGAATCATGAAAATCGAGTGGTGCATCCTGCATGAATATTATTCCAAAATGGCACATCATTACACCCATAATCGCTATAGCCGAGAATTTGTATCCATTAAATGTGTCAGTGAAAAATTCTTTTTTGGGTAATGTTAAGTGTGATTGGGGAAGAAATAGTACCGCAATTGCTATTGAAATCCCACTGATAAAATATAAAATACTAGAAAATGCAGCAAGTTCTGAAAATGAAAGCAGATAGGTGCAACTCAATATTTCTAAAAAAAACGCAGCAGTTAAAATTCTTTTTTGTAGCAAAGTAGTCTTTTCAATTAGTTAATAGAAAATGTTAATGCAAAAAGCATACTCAATTCTTAAAATCGAAGCTTTTTTTCAATTATTGCTAAAATAAGTAAATATTAGATTATTAAAAAATATTTAATTCAATCAAATAATTCATAAATCAATTTCGTAAGGTTCTGTGGTTTGCCTGTTTTAAAAGAATACAAGAAGGGAAGTTGCTGACGCTAACACTTTAGCATCTAACGTTAATACAAAAGTTGCTGACGTTAACACTTTAGCATCTAACGTTAATACAAAAGTTGCTGACGCTAACACTTTAGCATCTAACGTTAATACAAAAGTTGCTGACGCTAACACTTTAGCATCTGACGTTAATACAAAAGTTGCTGACGCTAACACTTTAGCATCTGACGTTAATACAAAAGTTGCTGACGTTAACACTTTAGCATCTGACGTTAATACAAAAGTTGTGATATCTAACCTTTTTTAGGAAAATTAGTGTATTTGATTTCTGCGTAGGACAAAACTAGAATCATCGCTACAAATTTGTTTTCTGCAGTACCATTTTATTTATCAAACCTATTTTTTACCAAAATAATAAAAATAAAGTAATGGAAACTTTGGTAACGTAAAAAGTTTCCGTAGTTTCGCAGCTGATTATTAACAATGGAAATACAAGAAAGAATAGTAGTAAAAGCACATGAATTATTTATGCGATATGGCATCCGCAGTATCAGCATGGATGAGATTGCGAGTACTCTTGGGATTTCTAAAAAAACTATCTATCACTCCTTCAAAGATAAAGATGCGCTTTTAGATAATGTACTTGAAATTGAAATGAACAGAAGGGAATGTAATTGTTCAAAGACAAAGGAGATTTGTGAAAATGCTGTACATGAAATATTTCTAGC
>CANCPA010000025.1 GCA_947379895.1 Chitinophagaceae bacterium
AATTTATATTCTTCAACACAAAGACACAAATACTCAAAGTAGCACAAAGAAAAAATGAAGTATTGATACTTATGAAGTGATTTTAAAGAACTTAGAGCCTTTGCAACTTAGTTTCTTTGTTGCAATAGAAATAAAAAAAGACAAAAAGCATCTGATTCAATCTATTGCGTAAGGTGAGTTACTAACAATTAAGTGGACGATCAATATAGATTTCAAACAGGCTATTCTCAAATTGGGAATAGCCTGTTTTGTTTGAATCAGTTTGTAAAAGTTAGTTATTACTCAAGTATATACTCATTTCGAATGTCAAATCTGTCATGCTATAGATAAATGACAATGATGTAAAGAGGAAGCGATTTGATAATTTTTTAAAAGTGTTCAAATCTAATTATTTCAAATCTCGCTGTCATTACGCAGGAATCTGTTATTGCAAAAAGATTCCTGCGTAATGACAGCAAAGTGTACCAAAATAAAATTACAGATATTAATTTTTGCTATGCAAAAGCAATGACGTAGACTATTTTCGGTTAGATGTCTCCTATCGTCGACATGACGATCTCAGGGGTTAAACTAACAATACGTCATTCCCATTTATCTGTGGCTTGCCAGATGGGACATTCGAAATGACGATTCACAATTGAATAAAATAGCTCAATTAATTACGTTAAAGTTGCTTAATTTGTTTTTCTATTGTTTCTAACAGTACGATGCTAGGTATTAAATGATACTATCCATCTACGTTTCGAAAGTCAATTTATTGGGGCATAAAAAGAGTTTGCAGTTACTCTTTAAGCAGCTCGCATTATATAAAAGAATAACTCACTACTCACTACTCACTACTCACTACTCACTACTCACCACTCACCACTCACCTCTCACCTCTCACCCCGTATATCCCACATCTTCAATCAGATTTCTACCATCAGCAGCGGCAGTAGCTAATTGATCGCAACGGTTATTCATCGCATTATCGGCATGACCCTTTACCCATACAAACTTAATCTTGAACTTGCGTGATAAATGATAATAGCGTGTCCATAAGTCCTTATTTTTCTTGCCTCCCTTAAAGTCGGACTTCATCCAACCATCAAGCCAACGTTTTTCTACACTGTCAACAATGTATTTGCTATCGGTATAGATAGTAATAGGAATATCTGTTCTTGTTAATGTTTCAAGGGCAACGATAACACCGGTTAACTCCATTCGGTTATTTGTTGTTAATCGGAAACCCTGCGAGATTTCTTTTTGTTTATCACCCCACTGCAACACAATGCCATAGCCACCCGGACCCGGATTGCCTCTTGATGATCCATCAGTATATATAATTAATTGGCTCATGCGTTAAGTAGTGAGAGGTGAATGTGAGTTACTAGATTCAAGTGCTTGTTTCAAAATACAATTTGCATGTTTCAAGATACAAGTTGCATGTTTCAAGTTGCATGTTTTAAGTTAAATAATCCCCTGTAACCAGTAACTAGTAACCTGTAACCTGTAACCTGTTTCCTGTGACTATTCTAACAACTCAAAATGAAGTGCTTAATTTTTGTTTGCAACTCTTCACTAACAGGTGTGACGGGAAGACGAAGTACATTTTCGATGATGCCTTGTTCGTATAAAAATGCTTTTACACCGGCAGGATTGTTTTCTTCAAACAACAAGTCATACCCCTCTAATAATTTATAGTGTATTTCTCTCGCAGAGGTAAAGTCTCCTTTGAGACATAGGTTAACCATTGTAGAGAAATCTTTAGGAAACGCATTTGCAGCCACACTGATTACTCCATCAAAGCCACATGCAATTTGAGGAAGAATTAGGGCATCGTCGCCACTAACTACCAGAAAATCTTTTGGCCTGTCACGAATTATTTGCATACACTGATTCATGTCGTCAGTAGCTTCTTTGATGCCTGCAATGTTAGCTACTTCCTTTGCTAAACGAATTGTGGTTGCTGCAGAAAGATTGCGTCCCGTCCTGCCCGGAACATTATACAATAACAAGGGTAGGGGAGATGCTGCTGCGAGTGCCTTATAATGTTGAAAAAGCCCCTCTTGCGAAGGTTTACTATAATAAGGGGAGGCGCTTAATACTGCTACTGATTTATTTAGAGGGAAATTCTGAAGATTGTCAATGAGCCCTGCAGTATCATTTCCTCCGATGCCGACCACAACAGGTACCCGATTATTGACTATCGAATAGGTGAATTGAAGTATCTCAATCTTTTCTTTTTTAGAAACTGTAGGTGTTTCTCCGGTAGTGCCAAGGGTAACAACATAGTTTACTCCATTGTCGATTACGGAATTTATCAATCGTTCTAGTGCCGTAAAATCGACACTTAAATCACTTTTGAAGGGGGTAATTAAGGCTACACCCGTGCCTGAGAGAATAGATTGTAAAGACATTATATAGATCTACAGTTTAAATTATTTCTTAAGTAAGTGGGCAATATTAGTAAAATCAAAAGTATTTACCACAATGAAATCAAATAAATTCACATGGAATACCACGGTTTAAATTAAAGTGAACGATAAAATATTGTTACTATTCAGGTATTTTTACCACTAGGATCACAAGGTTTTGAACAAAGAAACACAAGGAAAAGAATACTGTTTAAATATTTGCCTGTCAATTATTTTACAAGAAGTCCTAGTGTTCCTTGTTTTTTCTTCGTAGCCCTTGTGGTAGAACCTCCTGAGTAGTAACAAAATATTTCATTGAACTGAGTTGCTGATAAAAATTATTCAGCAACAGAGTCAGCCATTTCTGATTCGGGTATATCTTCCCAAAAGCCCATCGCCATAAACTTCTCAATGCGCTTGTTAATTCTGTCTTCGGGAGATAATTTTTCTATTTCTTTCAAGTTAACTAAGATTTGCTGTTTCAAATTAGCAGCAGCCTCTGTATAATCCCAATGAGCGCCTCCAATTGGTTCGGGAACAATTTCATCAACCAATCCAAAGCCCTTCATATCGATAGAGGTAAGTTTTAATTGATCGGCAGCAACTTCTTTTTTATCAACACTACGCCATAAGATAGAACTACAACCTTCGGGCGAAATAACGGTGTACCAGGTATTTTCCATCATCAAAACCTTATCTCCAACACCAATTCCGAGTGCACCACCACTAGCACCTTCTCCAATGATAATACAGATTACGGGAACTTTAAGACGAACCATCTCAAATATGTTTCTAGCAATCGCTTCACCTTGTCCACGTTCTTCACCTTCAAGACCAGGATACGCACCGGGGGTATCGATAAAAGTGATGATTGGTTTATTAAATTTTTCGGCAAGCTTCATTAGTCTTAAAGCCTTTCTATAACCTTCAGGTTTAGCCATACCAAAGTTGCGTAACTGACGCATTTTAGTGGTATTGCCCTTTTGTTGTCCTATTAGCATGACTGTTTGTCCATCAAGTTCAGCAAATCCGCCTACCATAGCTTTGTCATCAGCAAAATTCCTATCACCATGAAGTTCGACAAAGTTTGTGGTCATTTCTTCAATATAGGTCAACATATAAGGGCGATCAGGGTGCCTGCTCAATTGTACACGTTGCCAAGGGGTAAGATTCTCAGTTATTTCTTTACGTTTTTCAACGATTGAATCTTCCAATTGTAGGATAGTAGAGCTATAATCTATTTTTTGATTTTTCTCACCAAGCTTTTTTGTCTGATCAATTTGTTCGTACAAATCCTTAATAGGTTGTTCGAAATCCAAAAACTGTCTATTTGGGTACTGTGGCATAATTCAATAATTGAGCGGTAAAAATAGGGAATTGATTTTTTTTAAAGAAAGATTTGTTTGTTTGGTTGAGTTCCCTATATATTTGCACCCCGAAACGGAATGAGGGTAACACCAAAAATCGTTTTAAGTTCTTTAGGATCGGTAGTTCAGTTGGTTAGAATGCCGCCCTGTCACGGCGGAGGTCGCGGGTTCGAGTCCCGTCCGGTCCGCTTTTAGTTTGTAAAATGCCTTGTAATTCAATGAGTTACAAGGCATTTTTGTTTTCGGGTTACACTGTGGGGTTCTATTTTATTCTGATAGTTTAGTGAGGCAATAATTTGTTTGTGTAATAATATCAAGGTGAAAAAATATAAAATCTACCCCCTCAGCCACTCCACTGATGCGAACTCTAAAATTGAAGCGAAGTTGTAAGAACTTAACACTTTTTCATTATTTGCTTTATACAAAATCAATTACTTACTCACCTTACGCAATAATTAATAAAGGTTATTAAGTCTAATTTATATTCTTCAACACAAAGACACAAATACTCAAAGTAGCACAAAGAAAAAATGAAGTATCGATACTAATGAAGTGATTTTAAAGAACTTAGAGCCTTTGCGACTTAGTTTCTTTGTGGCAATAGAAATAAAAAAAGATAAAAAGCATTTGATTCAATCTATTGCGTAAGGTGAGTTACTTATAATTACTTCTTTTCAAGGATAGGAGAAATTTCTGACTATATAAATAAAATCCTCATTTGCCAAATTGAATTACTTCAATTTTATTTAGTAACCCACCTCACACAACAATTAATAAAGGATATTAAGTCTAATTTATATTCTTCAACACAAAGACACAAATACTCAAAGTAGCTCAAAGAAAAAATGAAGTATTGATACTTATGAAGTGCTTTAAAGAACTTAGTGCCTTTACGACTTAGTTTCTTTGTGGCAATAGAAATAAAAAAAGACAAAAAAACATTTGATTCAATCTATGCGTAAGGTGAGTTAGTAAAATATCACTTACAGCATTTTCTCCTGTAGTCGAAATGATCGGTAGACAATCGAGAAAAGGTTTTAAAATGGTCATTTCAAAAAACTTGAGAAAATCTGATAAATGTCTCAGTTTATATGTCTTGCTGATTTTCGAAAAAACTGCAATGTCAAACAGTGTTTAGGAAAGTTTTAGAGTCATATTTTAGTTAGAATTGCCTTAACTAAATGATTTATTTAAAAGATGTAGATAAAGGCAATTTGAATACAATTTAATCATGACGTTGACTTATATGATATTTTAATTGTCTCATTTTTTTTCACTTTATATTCTAGTTAACCATGATTTTACGCCCCGTTTTTGTAAAAAAGTAGGAATATTTGTAAAAAAAGCAGCATACTAAAACTATCAAAGTCTAATTATAAAATATTTTTGATTTTATCAGTAGAATTGGAACTACAAAACTGTATTGTATATATATAGGATACTCAGGAAATTAATGATAAAAAAATGATTGATAATAATAAATATAATTTTGAACAACTTCTCTTTGACCGTTCTTTTAGAAATTGGGTCTTTGATAAATGCAACAAAGATGAAATTTACTATTGGCAACAGTGGGAAATGGAGAGTGAAATGAATAAAAAGTTGTCAAATGAGGCAAAAGCAATATTATTTACCTTTTCATTATCGTATGATGGTTTATCTGATGAAGAAATAGATATTGAAATAAATAAAATAATCAAGAAAATTCAAATACCTCAAGTAAGTGTAGCTGAAAAAGTGCAAAATTTCCTTAGCATTATTTTTCCTAGCAGGACTCAAATTGCATTTGGATTTGTTGCTTGTTTAATTGCTACCACTCTTTTCTTCATATTTAAACCTCATTTTTTTGATAATAGTGATGAAAACTTGTACACTAAGTTGCTTTTATCAGATAAAAAGAATGTTTTTCAGTATTCTAACAAAGACGAAAATTCAAAGCGTTTTGTTTTGCCTGATGGGAGTACTACTATTTTATCTAAAAACACAAAATTGAGTTTTTTTTATCGAGCAGATAGCGGGTTTTTAAGAAGGGAAGTAATACTTTCTGGTGAAGCCTTTTTTGATGTTGTCAAGAATTCAAAACAACCCTTTATCGTTTATACTAATAGCTTGGTAACAAAAGTATTGGGCACAACATTTACTATTTCTTCATATCCACACAAAAATGGTTCGGTTCAATTACATTCAGGAAAGGTTTCTGTGTATAAGAATAGTGAAATTGAAAGTTCTTATAAGAAGCCTGAATTTTGGGGAGGTGTCATTTTAATGCCTAATCAAAATGTTTCATTTGACAATGAAACAAAAGCATTAGAGAAAAACATAGTCGATAATCCTCAAATTCTTACTGAATATTCCAATTCAAATTTGAAATTTATCAACACGCCTATTTATTCAGTATTTGATTCGATAGGAAAAGTCTATTCGATAAATATTATTTATGATAAGAATCTGTTTAATAACAATTCACTGACTGTATCATTTGGCAAAGAATCTTTCTTTAAAAAGATTGAAATTATTTGTAAATCTACTAGCTCTAAATATGAAGTTATTGATGGAAATGTAATTATCTCTAAAGGCTTTTAGCCTACACTTTTTGCCATTGATTTTATTGGTTTTCAATTCTTAGCTATAATGAAAAAAGGATTAAGTTGTTTTGTTAGTATTTCTCAATTGATTGATAAATCTCTTTTTGATTTAAAATCAATTGAAATGAAGAAATTTATAATTTGTATTTTGGTTACTATATTTAGTATTTCATTAAATGCACAAGGTGTTCTTTCTAAAAAAATTACTTTAATAATCGAAAATCAGAACCTTGAAAAAATCATTTTAAAATTAGAGAAAGAAAATAATATCAAGTTTTCTTATACTTCATCAATATTCGATCATTCTAAAAAGCTTAATATTAATCTAAAAGAAAAACCATTATCTGATGTATTAAAGCAAATCCTTTCACCACTAAATATAAAATTCGATGTTATAGACGATTATATTGTTCTGAGTAGTAATTTGAGCAATAATGAGGTAAGTGAAAAAAAAAAGTCAATAAATGAACAGGAACTAAAAAACGGAAAGGCAAATATTGAAGAAATAAATAATAACGGAAGAATTGCCAAAGGAATTGTGACAAATGAATTAGGGCAACCTCTAGTTGGAGTAAATATCCGACTGTCTTCAACAAACTTTGTAACAACTTCAGATGCAAAAGGTAATTTTAGCATTAATCTTCCTAGTGAATCAGGGCTCGTTTTCTTAAATTATGTGGGATATAAAGAAACTCAGGTGAGAATGAAACGGGACAATTTTTACACCATAAAACTTGTAGAATTGTCTAGTAGTTTGAGCGATGTAATTGTAATTGCCTATGGAACCCAAAGCAAACGACAATCTTCAACTGCAATCAGCACAGCAACAGGTGAGGATTTATTGCATTCACCTACTCAAAATGTTACAAATTCACTTACAGGCAGAGTTTCAGGACTGACTACAATTCAGGCAAGTGGTAGGCCCGGCGATAGTCAGGCTGATATTTTCATTAGGGGACAAGTTTCTAGTAGCGCAACCCCGTTATATATTGTTGATGGTATTGAGCGAACTGATTTTGGTGATATTGATCCCAATGAAATTGAATCTATTTCAATTTTAAAAGATGCAGGTTCTACGGCTGTATTTGGAATTAAAGGCGCAAATGGTGTCGTTTTGGTTACTACCCGTCAGGGTAAAATTGGTGGTACCATTGTATCTTATTCAAGTAATCTCGGGTTAACTACTTTTAGCGCTATACCTAAAGTTCTTTCTTCCTATCCTAGTGCAGTTTTGATGGATGAATCGCAAATAAATGTTGGAATTAATCCTCGATTCTCTAGTGCTGATTTGGAAAATTTTAAAAATGGTACAGGGAGTAAATTGTTATACCCTAATACAAATTGGTTTAAAGTAATTACGAAACCTGTAGGAGTGCAAACTCAACATAATATAAATGTTAGTGGTGGGAATGATAAGGCAAAATATTTTGTGTCGGCAGGTTTTTTATATAGCGGTGGACAAATGAGGGAATATAAATCTCCAAATGCTTATAAAGTAGGAACGGATTTTACACGTTACAACTTTAGGTCAAATCTTGATTTACGACTTACCCCCACAACAAATCTCTCCTTACGAACGGCAGGGCGTTTAGAAATTCGCTATTCACCAATTGGACTAAATTCAGGAGGAAATAATCAAGATAAATGGGCACATGCTTGGGAAGGGATTATGACTAGGGTTTATAGGGCGCCTACTTGGTTGTATCCTTTTTTTCCTGAATATACCAATTCCGATGATCCTGCAATTCAAGCATTAGATATAAAGTATAATCATATTGAGGATTATTCGAGTTACATCATTAACTCGTATAATCCTTATGCGATAGAAACAGGATCAGGATATGTACAATGGAATAAAGACGTAGTTGAAAGTATATTCTCTTTAGATCAAAATTTTAGTTTTATAACTCCCGGACTAAGGGGGAAGATTACTTTGGGATTTGATGAGCAATTTGATGCTGCCGCTGCACAATCAGGTTCATATAAAGCTTGGGGTGTTGATACTGCAACCTTGCAATTAGTACCTTCTCCAACTGCTCCATTTTCGTATGATGCACCACTTTTAGGAATTGGAGTCACTCGTATCGGTTTCAATAAAACAAACCTTCAAATGCAACTTGATTACACCAGGAAAATTGGGACTAGTCAAAACATAAGTGCAGTATTGGTTGGGCAAAGGGAACTATTGCGAAATACATCTAGTGCCCCTACTGCCAATCAAGGCATTATTGGTCGTATTTCATACGCATATAAAAGAAGATACTTTCTAGAAACTAGTGCATCATACAGTGGTTCTGAAAATTATGCGTCAAGACACAGATATGGTTTGTTTCCCTCTTTTTCGGCAGGGTGGATCATAAGTGAAGAGCGTTTTTTTTCTAAAGCAAATAAAATTGTAAGTTTTTTAAAGTTGCGTTCTTCTATTGGGTTAGTGGGAATTCCAAGTCCATCTACAGGACGATTTGCATATTTAAGCAACTACTCTTATGGAGGAGGTACACCTTCAGGGGGAGGCGGACTCTCAAATCCTAATAGTAATGTATATTTTGGAACAGGAAATACCTTGAATACTGTTGTATATCAAAATAGTTTTGGAAATTCTGATGTGTCATGGGAAACCTCAAGGAAACGGAATATCGGTTTGGATGCAACATTATTCAATAATAAATTAAATGGTACCATTGACATTTTTGATGATTTAAGGTATAACATTTTATCAACTAGATCAAACTCTGCATTTACAGTTTATGGAACTACCCAACCTCCAACAAACTTCGGAAAGAACTACAATCGAGGTTTTGAAATCAGTTTGCATTATGCAAATAATTGGAAGAACAAATTCACTTATGGTATAAACTTCAATTATAGCTATGCACACAATAAGATCTTAGTCACTGATGATGCGCCAGGAGCACCGGCAAATTTGAAGAAATCGGGTACTAGAATTGGACAGTATTTTGGGTATCAGGCTGTAGGGTTTTATAAAGACAAAATGGATATAGCAAATAGCGCGATTAATCAAACTACTTCCGCAGCTTCAATTCCAGGCGATTTGAAATATAAAGACCTTACAGGTAGTGGAACTATTACTAGTAATGATATGATGCCAATTGGTTATTCCCGATTACCAGAAATTATTTACAGCATTGAGCCAACAGCACGATTTAAACGCATTTCAATTAGTATTATGTTTCAGGCAGCAACACACGTTAGTAGCGACGTGAAATTTACAGACAACTTTTATGAGAATATGTTAGGTAGATGGACTCCTTCAAACCCGGATCATGCAACATGGCCTGTATTACGTCCTCCTTATGGAGCAAATCCTAATTATGATGTAACAAACACTTTTGTTTTGCAGGATGGTTCTTATATCAAACTTCGTAACATTCAAATTAATTATGAGATACCTTTTTCAATAGCAAAAAAGCTTGGATTGAAATCTTGTAGGGTATATGTTAATGGTCAGAACTTAAAAACGTGGACCAAATTTCTTTACTTAGATCCTGAAAATTATTCGAAGTTACCAAGTGGCGATTATGGAGCGGCTAACCATGCCGCTTACCCGGGTACTCGGATTTTTAATTTTGGGGTAAATGTTCAACTTTAAAAGAATGGGAATGAAAATTAGCATAGCCTTTTTTGTAACAACTCTATTGTTGTTCTCATGTAAGAAAGATTTTTTGCAAAAAGATACCGGCGTTGAAATTAGCAATGACGATGTTTTTTCAAGTCAATTATATACCACGAGTTTTGCCAATAACTCATATAATTTTCTTATTGATGATTTCGCCTATTTCACGAGTGGAAACACAGGCAACACTTCTGAACTGACTGATGAGAGTATTGACTCGCAAAATTTGTTAGCAGTAAATCTGATCAATCAAGGTGCTTTGCTTAATCCAAATGCAGGAGATATGGCAAGCGTCTATACTAGACTTTATAAAGGAATTTACAACGTCAATACTTTCTTTGCTAATTATAATAGAGCCAAATGGGCATCTGTAAATACGTTAAATCTCATCAGAGGGGAGCAATACTTTTTACGTGCCTTTATGTACTTTGAACTGTGGAAGAGATGGGGCGATGTGATACTTTTGGATCATCCTCTTGGATTAAATGAAAACCAAGATTTACCACGTAGTCCTAGAGATTCAGTGCAAGCATTTATTCAAAGAGATCTTGATTCGGCAATGACTTTATTACCTCTAGTAAGAACAACGAACGATTATGGCAGGGCAACAAAATGTGCAGCTTTAGCCTTAGATTCAAGAATGTTATTATATGCCGCAAGTCCTAGATTTAATGAAAATAATGATATCACTTTATGGCAAAGGGCTCTTGATTCAACTAAGAGTTTAATTAGTCTGAATGTAACCAACAACTTATTTACTCTAGAGCCTAATTATGCAAATATTCTTACTACCTCTGCTTCGAAAGAATATGTACTGATCAAAGTAAGACCTCCTCGTTCCTTTAGTAATGGAACCTTTCTTTGGAATTTTATTGTAGGTGGAAACGCAGGTGCAATAGGGACGTTTAATCCAACTCAAAATCATGCTGAAATGTATCAAATGAGTAATGGACTTCCTATAACGGATAAACGTTCAGGATTTGATTCTGCAAATCCTTATGTGAAAAGAGACCCACGGTTTTATAATAATTTGATTTTTAATGGAATGACTTGGCAAAGTAAGACCATTAAGATGTGGGATGCAAGTACAGGCACCGACTATAATTCAGCAAACTATTGGTACACTAGAACTCGATATTATTGTAGAAAATTGTGGCCTGAAGTGTATAAACAGGGTGGTTCAGGAACTTCATTATTAAATTTTGTTTTTTTTAGATGGGGTGAAATATTACTTAATTACGCTGAAGCACTAAATGAAGTAACAGGAAATTCAGCTACAGTTGTCTCAACAATGAATCAAATTAGAACAAGGGCAGGTATGCCGGGTGTATCAATTCGGGCTACTCAAGATTCAATGCGAATATTAATTCATAATGAAAGAGCCGTAGAACTAGCTTTTGAGGAGCATAGATGGTGGGATATTTTACGTTGGAAACAAGGACCACAAATTGTTGCTCAACCAATGAAGGCGATGAATGTAGCTAATCAGTCGCCACCCTATGGATATTCTGTAATTGTTCTCCCTGATCGCTATCAAAAAGTATTTAATGAGAATATGTATTGGTATCCAATTCCATTGTCGGAAATACAAAAGTCAAATGGGATTTTAAAACAAACTGTCGGATGGTAATAAGTATTTTAGGTATGGCTCATCAATAATTTTTAACTAATGATTGCAAAAAAAATTATACAATTCTGTTTTCTGGCTTTTTGGCTTTTTGTAACTATCAATAATAGTAATGCTCAATTGATTAATAAGCAAGTCAAAGATATATTGGTTACAGGCAGGATTTTAAGTAGAAATACTCCCTTAGAAAAGGTAAACGTCTCGGTATTAGGAAAGGAAATAAGTTCTTTTTCAAATACGGATGGATATTTCGTGTTGACTTGTCCAAGAGGTGCCACAATTGTTTTATCCAAACCTGGATTTAAAGATTTCTCTTTTGTATCAACAGACAAAATCAGCAATATTGAGTTAATTCCTGCTCTGATCGGAACAGGGGATGCTGATGAAATATTTTTACCTTCAGGCACTAGAACAAAAAGGGATATTACAGGATTTACTGCTAGTGTTAAAGCAAGTACGCTCGCTCAAGTACCAATGAGTAGTATCAATAATTTTTTAGCTGGCAGGATTTCAGGTGTTTATATTCAACAAACAGGTTCTGCTCCCGGATTAGACGCTGCAAGTATTCAAATTCGTGGTCAATCAACATATAATACAGGAAATGTTCCCATAGTTATTGTTGATGGTGCAGTCAGGGACTTTCAAAATATAGATATTAGTGAAATTGAAAGTATTACAGTTTTAAAGGATGCAACTACTTTAGCATGGTACGGTATTAATGGAGCAAATGCTGCATTGTTGGTAACGACAAAAAAAGGGGCAGTACAAAAAATGGCCATTCAGTTTGATGCGCAATCTGGGATTCAAGTGCCTTCAAGTTATACAAAACCCATCAATTCGTATCAGTTTGTTTCTTTGTATAATAAGGCAAATATTAACGATGGAACAACCCCTGTTTATTCTCAAGATGCACTGAATAATTATTTAAAGGATACGGATCATTACCATTATCCAAATAACAATTATGTAGATACATTTTTTAAACCTTTTGCTTTTACTCAACGATATACGCTTAGTGTAACAGGAGGAACCCCTAAATTTAAATATTTCACTTTATTGGGTTACTTTAATCAGGATGGACTCTTCAACCATACTGAAACACCTAATTATAATTCAAATGTTCGTTTTAACAGACTCAATTTTAGAGCTAACATCGACTTTGAAGTAAACCCAAATTTAAAAGCTTGCTTATTAGTTACAGGTAGATCTGAAAATAGAATACAGCCCGGAGGAAATTTGGGCGGATTGATGAATGTGATAAATAATACCCCACCTAATGCGTATCCCCTCATTAATCCTAATGGAACATTCGGGGGTAGTTCTAGTTTCAATAGCAATCCCTATGTCTATCTGCAAAAAAATGGGTATGTAAGTAATATTACTCAGGTGATGAATTCTACCTTTAAAGTAAATCAGAATTTGGATAGTTGGCTAACAGGATTGTCCGCTAATATTCTATTCTCTTACGATGCACAAGGGATTTATAAATCTGGTTATTCCCAAACAGGTGCAACTTATAACTTGAATGGTGGAGGGTATGGCACAAATAGTCCACTCAACTATCTTTCACCCGGTTATACATCTAATCTTAGTAAAAATGAGTTTTGGGGTGGTTTTGACTACAATCACCTCTTTAAATTTAAGCATAAGATTGATGCAAGTATAAGATTTGAAAGAGATCAGCAAACTCAATTGACCGACTTGCCTAGCAGAACTCAAGAGATGGCAACAAGAATTGATTATGCTTATGACAATAAATATTATGCAACTTTTGTTGCGAGTTACTCTGGTTCTGATGTTTTTGCTGCTGATCGTAGATATGGTTTTTTTCCATCGATTGGGCTTGGTTGGATTGTGACAGAAGAGAAATTCTTAAAGCCTAATAAAATATTGAGCTACCTTAAAATTCATGGTAGCTATGGAAAGGTGGGCAACGATCAATTAAATGCAATTAGACGTTTCCCTTTTCAGAGTGTTTTCAATTATAGTTCTGCCTATGTTTTTGGAACAGGATATTCTAGCAATTTAGGTGTCGCCGAATTAAATATCGGAAATCCCAATATAACATGGGAGAATCTCTATCAAACTAATATTGGACTCGAAATTATGTTGTTGAACAGAGCCTTAGATATTGATGTTAATTTATTCTCTGATACTCGAAAAAACATTTTAACCACAAGCGTACTGCCAGATATCCTTGGTCAGCAAACCTCTCAAACAAATAGTGGCAGTGTTCAAAGTAAGGGATTCGAAGTCTCTTTTAATTACAATAAGGTGATTGGCGCATTCAGGATTAATTTAATGGGTAATTATACCCTAGCCCTAAATAAGATTCTATATATTAATGAAGGATATATACCTCAAAGTCAAAGCCAAATTGGTCATACGGTAGGTATGCCAATCAGTTCTACTACTAAACTTTTATATGTGAGTGATGGACTTTTTCAGGATTCAACTCAATTGGCGAATGGTGCTAAAACAAGTTTTGCTGTTCTTAAGGGTGATATACGATACAAGGATACAAATGGTGATGGTATTGTTGATGCGACTGACCGTCAAATGACAGACTATACAGATGTTCCAAAGGCTTATTTTGGATTCGGTGCTAATATCGGTTACAAGCGATTTGACTTCTCTTTTCAGTTTCAAGGTGCTATCGGTCGCACAGTTCCCATAAATCAGGCTGTTTTGTCGGGTGGTTACAATATTGGCCATTTTGCCACTGATAGATGGACGCCTGATAATGCCGGAAATGCCTTATGGCCTAGACTTGCCATTAACAGCCGCCCTAATAATACACTTACATCGGACTTTTATTATAGAAATGGAGACTATTTAAAACTTAAATCCTTAGAATTTGGATATACGCTTCCTTTTAGTTTAAAAGGAAAGGAAGGGGCTAACTCTGTACGGTTTTATTTGTCTGGAAATAATATATTGTCTTTCAGTAATCTCAAATCCTTTGGTTTAGATCCTGAAAACCCACTCGCAGGTTGGGGAACAAATTATCCTTATCTAAGTGTGTATGCTTTTGGCGCTTCATTAAGATTTTAAGTTTAACAATTTTAGAGTTATCAAATTATGATTAAGCATTTTTGTAAAATAATCTTGGGAATATATTTAACTACACTTTTTATTTCCTGTAAAAAGGATTATCTGTCTTACGACATTTCAAATGGGGTGTTTAATGCAGCACAGGTATGGTATAGCGATCGAAATACCCGTGCTTTCCTTACGAGTACTTATTATGGACTCTCTAGCCCAACCTCTACTGCTTCATCTTCAAGTTTAGCAAGTAGGTACAATATTGACGGAAGTGGTTCAATGCTTTCCGAAGGGTCAGATGAGGCTATCAGTACAAATACGGCTTCAATCATGTATAATATGATCAATGGAAGTTGGAGCCCAACTAATTTAGTGGACGATAATTATGCGGCACTATATAGTTACATTAGGAAAACCAATATGTTTATTGCGAATGTTGGTAATAGTGCAGTTTATCCTCAATCTGATACTTTAGAACTGAAATCTGAGGCATATTTTCTTCGGGCCTATTTTTACTTTGAACTCTTAGAACGATATGGTGGTGTGCCAATAGTCACAAGAGTATTGAGCCCAACAGATAATCTTATAGTACCCAAAAATTCGTATGATGAAGTGGTTGCTCAAATAGCAAAGGATTGTGATTCTGCCGTAGTTGGGTTACCCTTAGCAAATGGAGCCTTAGGCGATCAAAGAACACCCTTGTCATGGGATGATGGTGATAGGGGTAGGGCTACACAAATTGCCGCCTTAGCACTTAAATGTCGGACCTTTCTCTATGCAGCTAGTCCACTAAATAATCCGAATAATGAACTTTCTAGATGGCAGGCTGCAGCAGATGTAGCCAATCAGATTATTCAGAGTAAAGCTGATTCCCTATTGACAGGCCCCAATTATAGTACCTTTTGGGACTACGATGTGCCCGGTGTAGCATTTAATTCTGAAGTCATCTTCGCTACAGCTCCACTTCAAATAAATTCTGTCGATCAAAATAATGCTCCTATAGGTTTTAATTCTGCAAAGGGTATCTGTAATCCTACTCAAGATTTAGTGGATGCGTTCGAAACAAAAACAGGATACCCAATTACTGATGCGCGTTCAGGATTTAATCCTCAAAATCCATATTCCAAACGAGACCTTCGACTGTCTTATTTCATTCTTTTCAATGGTACTTCTTTCAAAGGCAGGGCTGTTAAATCTTATGTTGGAGGCTCTGATAATGTACTTTCTAATATTAATTCAACTAAAACAGGGTATTATATGCGTAAGTTCCTTTCCGAAAGTGCTACTTGGAATAGCACCCCCGCGGTAACTAGAACTCGACCTTGGATTATTTTTAGATATGCTGAGGTACTTCTCAACTATGCAGAGGCATTAAACGAAGTGCAAGGACCTGTACAATCTGTCTATGATGCTGTAAATGCAGTTAGGGCTCGGGTTCTTTTGCCAGGTTTGCCCACAGGTATTTCTCAGGATAGTATGCGGACTCGAATTCAAAATGAGCGTAGAGTTGAACTTTGTTTCGAAGATCATCGTTTCTTTGATATAAGAAGATGGAAACTTGCTAATACTTTCTTAAGTGGAGATATAAAAGGGGTGAATATTCAAAGTGTAGGAGGGACCTTGACTTATACTTATCAAGTAGTAGGAAACAGGGTATGGAACGATAAATATTATTATTATCCTTTTCCTCAAGAACAGGTCAATAAAGATCCTAAATTAGTTCAGAATCCGGGTTATTGATCTATTGTTTTGTAATATTTAGATAAGTGAATGGGTAGTGATAATTATGATAGTGAGATAATACTTTGGGAAGAATTTCTTCAAGGGGATGCTAATGCCTATAACTTATTGATGAAAATGTTTTACAAGGATTTATTGTTTTATGGACAAAGGTTCACTAATGACAATGAATTGGTAAAAGATTGTATTCAGGAGGTATTTTTAAAACTATGGAAAACGAAACACAAATTGAATCGAACACAGTTTGTGAAATTTTATCTACTCACTTGTTTGAGAAGGCAAATTGTTTCTGCTATGGATTCTGAGAAGAAATTTTTTACAAAGAATCAATTAGTTTTTAAAGATTCTCCCTTTGTTTTAAAAGATAAGGAAACTGAAATGATTGCCGATGAAGTGGTAAGAGAAAGGGTTTATTTTGTAAAGAAATTATTGGATGGATTACCCAAAAGGCAACAGGAAATTCTATTTCTTACCTACTACATGCAAGCCGATGCTAATCAGATTTCTGAAATATTGAATATCTCTAAACAGTCTGTTTATAATCTTTTAAATGAAGCCAAAAAAAGACTGAGAAGTGAAAATCAAGAATAGACTTTTTGTAAAAATTTAATCTGATTAACTCATATTACGCAGCATTTAAACATTTAATTAAGATTTACAACAATAGGCACATAGAATTTTATTCTAGTTTAGATAAGAAAACATAGAAAAAAAGTTTCACTTTTTTACACTCGAGTCTATGTGAACTTAAAGTGAAACGCTTTTTACCTTAGATAATGTTTTCTTTGTGCCTTATGTGCCTGTGTGGTAACCATTTTTTTGCAATTTTTGAATTTGTGTAAGGTGAGTCATTAATATCTAATTCTGTCGAGTGATACACTCTAGTTTAAAATTGAAGAAATAGCTCTTTGTCCTGATTCATCATTACTGTAAAATCGTAGCTTATTTCTCAAGGGTCGAACCTCTTTTCTTGAAGTGCTAACCATTTTTCTCGAACTTCCAACCCCATTTCTTTAAGTACTACATGCATTAATTGAACTTTTACAGTCATTTCTTTTACTCCCAATCATTTTTCTCATACTTTCAACCTCATTTCTTGAAGTGCTAACCCCATTTCTCTAGGGTCGAACTCCATTGATTTTGCGATTTAACCCAGATTACGCAATAGACACGTTATGAAATTCAGAAATACAAAAAAGACAAGTTTTTATACAGATTTTTTGACTGATAACATAATAAATTACGTTGAAGTCAAACAAATCAAGTAAAAGCTTGCGTTTAAAGTAGTTGTGAATTGTAATAGTTTCCTATTGCGTAATCTGGGTTTAAGTCTAAATCAAAGCTTTTGTATTTGATAAAAGTGATTTTAATTCAGGAAAAGATTGCTATATCAAGGGTTCTATCACTTTAATCACACTCATTATTTAATCAGAGGCATAATTAAAGTAAACGAATCAGTAGAATATCTCTTCATATTCTGTTTATAAAATTATAAATGGTCATTCATGAAAAAAACGGTTTTCTTTATTACATGCTTGCTAATTACTTTTTCTTCTTTCTTAAATGCACAAACAAAAAGTGAGTTGCAAGTAGATTCATTAAAGCAGAATTTTATAAATCCCCCTGCCTTATTAAAACCCTACGTATGGTGGCATTGGATGGGCGGCAACTTCTCAAAATATGGGATTACAAAAGATTTGGAAGCAATGAAGGCCTCCGGAATTGGAGGAGCAACAATTATCAATATTACTTCAAATATTAGATGGGCTGATTCTCATCCCGAAAACCTTCTGTGGCCTGAACAAACCTACAGAAGTCCCGCCTATTGGGAGGCTGTACGTTTTGCAGCTGAAGAAGCCAATAGATTAGGGCTTGAACTCGGCATTCATAATACCCCCGGATATTCAACTACGGGTGGCCCTTGGATTAAAGAAGAACAGGGAATGCAAAAGCTGACTTGGACAAATGTACAGGTGGATGGGGGCAAAATGGTTTCCGTCGAAGTGCCTTGTCCCCTTCGCCCTGCACAACCTGGTGCTGATTTGAATACAAGAAGAGCCACCTATTATAAGGATATTGCCTTGCTTGCAGTACCTGTTGCTGATAGTTTCGGATTGAAAGAGGTACTAAATATCACTGCTTATAGTGATGGAAAAGGAAAGGTAAATTGGAATGCACCTGTTGGTAAATGGAAAATATATCGTATCGGTAGTTGCCCTACAATGGAAATGCCGCATCCAATGCCCGAAGAACTTGTTGGTAAAGCCTTAGAAGTAGATAAAATGGATACTGCTTGTAATCGCTTTCATTGGAATGCAGTAATTGAACCCCTCAAGGAGCATATAGGAAAATACATCGGCAAAGGGTTCAACCACTTGTTGATTGATAGTTGGGAATCGGGCGAACAAAACTGGTCTGCTAATTTCCGAGAGGATTTTATCAAACTAAAAGGTTACGATCCTCTTCCTTGGATTGTGTCTTTTTGCAAGCCAATCACTAATGCAAAAGATAACAAACAAAGAAAGATTATCAATTCTGAAGTAGAAACCAAGCGATTTGAATGGGATTACAAGGATGCAATCAATCGTTTGTTCTTTGAAAATGGATGGAAGGTTGGTAAACAAATTTGCAATGACAATCATCTACAACTACAGTGGGAACCTTATCCAGGTCCTTTCGATATAGTAGAAGGATCTGCCCTTTCGGATTTACCAATGGGAGAGTTTTGGACAGGTGGTAGCGGCGGTATTGATGGGTCAATTCCTGCAGCAGGAAGGGCAGCAGGCAATACAATTGTAGGAGCCGAATCATTTACAGGCAGGCATTACAATGCCAAGTATTTTGAAGACCCCGAGTTTCTAAAACCCTCTGCTTTAGGCTCTTTTGCATCGGGTGTCAATCGCTTGATGCTGCATCATTGGGTGCATCAACCTTTCGATGATCGGTATCAACCAGGTATGCAGATGAGTTGGTGGGGTACACACTTTAGTCGCTTTCAAACTTGGGCTGAACCAGGGAAAGCTTTTTTTAGTTTTCTCGGTCGTTCTCAGGCATTATTGCAATATGGCGAACAGGTAGTCGATTATATCTGTGTTGATAAACAGGATGGATTTAGTGATTTGATTGCCACAAACGATTTCTTGGTAAATAATATTAAAGTAGAGAATCAACAAATTGTCCTGCGATCAGGAAGGAAATATGCGTTCATCGTATTTCCCAAAGGAGATACCATTCTTCCTGCTGTTGCCGAAAAGATAAGAATGTTAGTTGCTGCCGGTGCACATGTAGTTGCCCCACAACCAAAAGCATCGCCAAGTTTACAGGATTATCCTAATGCGGATTTTAAAATAAAAGCAATTGGTGAAGAGGTTTGGGGAAATCAAAAGGAAAATAACTATGGGAAAGGATGGGTCACACATAGTGTTTGGAAAGCCATCCAGAAATGTAAACTTGCTCCAGACTTCTCCGTTGAAAAGGCTGATTCTGCGAAGTATATACGATTTGTGCATCGACAAAAAGGAAATACAAATATTTATTATGTTGCCAATATTTCAACTATGGCTCAAAAGTTAACCTTGTCATTTAGAGTACAGGGTTTCTATCCTGAAATTTGGCAATCAGAAGATGGAACCATCGAAAATGCGAGTGTTTGGCGTGAAGAGGGTGGTAGAACCTTTGTACAATTGAATTTAAAGGGCGTTCAATCTGTTTTTGTTGTTTTCAGAAAGGCTATCATGAATACGGTTCATGCAACTAATATTGAGATTAACAGTTCCGCCTCAGATTGCGAATTACGAATGAATAACAATAAACCAAGTTTGATTGCTTATAAGGAAGTAACAGCTAAAGTTGGTTTCTCAGATGGAAAAGAACATACAATTGACATTAAACCCGCTACCCCTAAAGAGTTAGATGGTAATTGGAATGTATCCTTTAATCCCAAAATGAATAAGCCATTCGAATTGGATTTTTCAAGTCTGAAAGATTTTAGTAAGGCCGATAATAAGGATTTAAAATACTTTGCAGGTACAGCACATTACACTAAGAATATACAAATAACTGCCGCAGAATTAGCTTCAGGCAAAAGGATAATGCTCGATTTAGGTGCGGTTTACGACATTGTACAATTAACTGTCAACAAAAAAGATGTCGGTGTTTTGTGGTTTCCTCCTTATAAAAAGGATATTACAGATGTGTTGAAAGTAGGTGAAAACACACTCGATATTGCTGTGACCAATAATTGGGCAAACAGACTAATTGGTGATGAACAAGAACCTGAAGATGTAACTTTTGGTAAAGAAAAAGTGGTTCTTGGAGATACTGCCGGTAAACCATTGAAGGAATACCCGCTTTGGTTTCTTAAAAATAAGCCACGTCCTTCTGAAGGAAGGAAAGCATTTACCACATGGTTTTATTACAAAAAAGAAAGTCCTCTTCAACCCGCAGGTTTAGTGGGGCCGGTAAGATTACAATATGGAGAGGCTGTTGAATTGTAGAGTTTTATTTTAAAATAAATGATGATTGTGTATACTAAAACATAGAAAAAATTATAATCTTTCTATGTGGCTATGTACCTATGTGATTGCCTTTTTTCTTTTTCATTTCCTAAATCTAACAGAGTAGAAGAGTTTATTATTAATAATAAAAAAAAGTATATGAAATATTTCAGTTTGTTATTTGCTTGCACCTTGTTTTTGACTTATGGTTACAGTCAAACCAAATTAGTAGAACCTGATTTAGCTACGCTATTCAATAACCCATCCAAAGAATCCCGTCCTATGTGTTATTGGTTTTGGATGGGTGGTAATTTCTCGAAATATGGGATTACCAAAGATTTGGAAGCCATGAAGGCCGCAGGTCTCGGTGGGGCAAACATATTTAATATCACTTCAAATGTTCGATGGACTGATGCACATCCCGAAAATCTTCTTTGGCCTGAACAAACATACAGAAGCCCCGCCTATTGGGAGGCTGTTCGTTTTGCAGCAGCTGAAGCTGAACGTTTGGGTATGGAACTTGGTATTCATAATTCCCCAGGCTATTCAACTACGGGTGGTCCTTGGATTAAAGAGGAACAAGGTATGCAAAAATTGACATGGACAAATGTGCAAGTGGATGGAGGTAAGTTGATCACCGTCGAAGTGCCTTGTCCCCTTCGCCCTGCCGAACCTGGAGCTGATATGACTACTAGAAGAGCCACATATTATAAGGATATTGCCTTGCTTGCAGTACCTGTTGCTGATAGTTTTGGTTTGAAAGAGGTACTAAATATCACTGCTTTCAGTGATGGAAAAGGAAAGGTAAATTGGAATGCACCTGTTGGTAAATGGAAAATATATCGTATTGGGAATTGCCCTACCATGGAAATGCCACATCCAATGCCCGAAGAGTTAATGGGAAAAGCTTTGGAGGTTAACAAAATGGATACTGCTAATAGTCGCTACCATTGGAATTCAGCTATTGATCCCATCAAAGAACATTTGGGAAAATACATTGGGAAAAGTCTAAAATACATTGCAATTGATAGTTGGGAATCGGGCGATCAGAATTGGTCTGCCAATTTCAGGGAGGATTTTATCAAATTAAAAGGCTATGATCCTGTTCCATGGCTCGTTTCTTTTTGCAAGCCAATTACTAATGCAAGAGATAATAAACAAAGGAAAATTATTAATTCTGATATAGAAACCAAGCGATTTGAATGGGATTACAGGGATGCAATCAATCGTTTGTTCTTTGAAAATGGTTGGAAAGTGGGTAAACAAATCAGTAATGACAATAATCTAAAACTCCAATGGGAACCTTATCCGGGTCCTTTCGATATTGTGGAAGGTTCTGCCCTTGCTGATTTGCCAATGGGAGAGTTTTGGACAGGTGGTAGTGGTGGCATTGATGGATCAATACCTGCTGCAGGTCGTGCTGCCGGAAGAACAATTGTTGGGTCGGAAGCATTTACGGGCAGACATTACAATGCCAAGTATTTTGAAGACCCCGAGTTTCTAAAGCCATCTGCTTTGGGCACTTTTGCGTCGGGCGTCAATAAATTAATGCTACATCATTGGGTACTTCAACCTTTCGATGATCGGTATCAGCCAGGTTTGCAAATGAGTTGGTGGGGTACCCATTTTAGTCGTTTTCAAACATGGGCTGAACCCGGAAAAGCTTTCTTTAGTTTCTTAGCCCGTTCACAGGCGTTATTGCAATATGGCGAACAGGTCGTCGATTATATCTGTGTTGATAAACAGGATGGCTTTAGTGATTTAATTGCCACACACGATTTCTTGGTAAAAGATATTAAAGTAGAGAATCAGCAAATTATCCTGCCTTCGGGAAGGAAATATGCTTTCATCGTTTTTCCAAAAGGTGATACCATTCTTCCTGCTGTTGCCGAAAAGATAAAAATGTTAATTGCTGCCGGTGCACATGTAGTTGCCCCACAACCAAAAGCATCGCCAAGTTTACAAGATTATCCTAATGCAGATCTAAAAATAAAAGCAATTGGTGAAGAGGTTTGGGGAAATCAAAAGGAAAATAATTATGGAAAAGGTTGGGTGACACATAGTGTTTGGAAAGCCATCCAGAAATGTAAACTTGCCCCCGATTTTTCAGTGGAAAAGGCTGATTCTGCGAAGTATATTCGATTTGTACACCGTCAAAAAGGGAATACCAATATTTACTATGTTGCCAATATTTCAACTATGGCTCAAAAGTTAACCTTGTCATTCAGAGTAAAGGGCTTCTATCCTGAAATTTGGCAGGCAGAAGATGGTACCATCGAAAATGCGAGTGTTTGGCGTGAAGAGGGAGGAAGGACCTTTGTACAATTAAATTTAAAGGGCGTTCAATCTGCCTTTGTAGTCTTTAGAAAGCCAACTATAAATACAGTTCATGCAACTAATATTGAGATTAACAGTTCCGCCTCAGATTGTGAATTACGATTGAATAACAATAAACCAAGTTTGATTGCGTATAAGGAATTGACCGCTAAAGTTGGATTGTCAGATGGCAAGGAACAAACGATTGAAATTAAACCTACATCCCCTAAAGAGTTATACGGTAATTGGCATGTATCTTTTACTCCAAAAATGAATAAGCCATTCGAATTGGATTTTTCAAGTCTGAAAGATTTTAGTAAGGATGATAATAAGGACTTGAAATACTTTGCAGGAACAGCTCATTACACCAAGAAAATACAAATATCTGCCGCAGAATTAGCATCAGGTAAGCGGATAATGCTCGATTTAGGTGCTGTTTACGACATTGTACAATTAACTGTCAACAAAAAAGATATGGGTGTCTTGTGGTTTCCTCCTTATAAAAAAGATATTACAGATGTGTTGAAAGTAGGCGAAAATACACTCGATATTGCAGTGACAAATAATTGGGCAAACAGACTAATAGGAGATCAACAAGAACCCGAAGATTTCACTTATGGTAAGGAAAGGGTTATTCTTGGAGATACTGCCGGTAAGTCATTGAAGGAATACCCGCTTTGGTTTCTTAAAAATACTCCACGTCCATCTCAAGGACGGAAAACGTTTAATACATGGTTTTTTTATAAAAAAGAAGCACTTCTTCAACCTGCAGGATTAGTTGGACCCGTAAGATTACAGTATGGTGAGGTTGTAGAATTGTAGAAGTTGATTTCTCGAATGGTGTATGATTTTTTTTCGATAAAATACGGAGTCATGTTCCCTATAAGGGTTTTAAACCCTTATAGGGACTTGCTGTTAACGAAGACAATAAGTCTCTTTTGCAAAAATCTACTTCGTATAATTTTTACCTCCCATATTTTTCATTAGGGCGCATAAATGTCTGCTGGAAGCACACATATTTTTTTTTGATGTCCACAAATGTTTGCTGGAAGCACAGATATTCCTTCCGGAAGCATACATATTCCTGCCGGAAGCGCACATATTTTTATTAAATGAACAGAGATGCCTTCTTAAAGCGTATCAATCTTTCCTTGAAGCACAGTGTTGCCAACTTGAAAGACACAAATCCCTTCCGGAACCACACATATTTTAAGCTTATAACCGCAATTTGCCTATAAAATCAATATTAAGACGTGTATTCAGCGTTAAAAGCTCAACGCTTACTTTTGAATTACAACTTTCCTGTAGCGTTATGTATTTGTTTTCAAAGGACTTTTCAGTTTTCTCAAAGTTGAACACGACTTCATTTTTCCTTCAATTTATCTTTTGTCAAATACATCCTAAACTAAAAATTATTCAATTTTTTAAAAAGTGTAAAAAAAGAAATGACATAATCAGTAGAAAAATAAACTGAATCCTGTATAGTATTTATAAGGGCTTTTAAACACCCTGTTGTTATATGAAACAATCTTTAGCCTCTCAAAGTGCGATTAGTTTGCCGATTAAGTCTTCTTCAAATGGGCATGCTTTTAAAAAGTTTTTATTTGTTCTTAGTTTTTTATGCTGCTTAGGAATCTCCTCCTTTGCAACTACTAATGTTTATTATGTGCAAGGATCCGTAACCATCGGTGGCACCTCTGTTACATCCGGATTAATTTATAATCAGGCTTCAGGTGGTATAAGCTATTCCTCCTTTGCTGCTACCGATAGTTTGGTGGTAGTTAGTGGTGGCGCATTAATCATAAACGCTACCACAACCCTTCAAGGTATTTGTATTCAAACGGGTGGTACATATAACAATTCTGCTGGTGTTGTAACACTTGTCAATCTGACTATTAATGGTGGATATACTGCGGTGAATCCAAATGGTTCTGCTAGTGCACTTCCTACTCAAGGAACAAATGGAACCTATGTGACTGGAACTTTATCAGGTAACTCTACTATTCCTACTACAAGTCGTGTAGAAATTGGAAATGTAACAAGCCCTTCAACAACTGCCGGAGGTGTAATTGATGGCACAACTGTACCGTTTTCTGTACCTGGAATTGCAATTCAAGGATATAGTACAGGGTTCACTATACAAGGTACTTGCACAATTGGGTCTTTGGTTACAAATTCTGGTAATTCGCACTATACTGGGGGAGAAGTCATCACCCTTGGAAATTCTTCGACTACTAGTAACATAACCATACTTCAAACGCAGACATTTAGTAGCTACACACTTAGTTGCCCTGCTGCCAATCATGTGAGTTTAACAATTGCTGAATCAGTTGCTGGCCCCGTTATATTTAATGCATCAAATAATACATTAGACAATTTAACCATTGCCAATGCCGTAGGTATTGCCACAACACTTACAACTAACTCTGTAAATGTTACAACCTCTCTTAATCTGATTTCTGGTTCATTGGTTGCAGGTACTCCAAAAGTCGTCCTTTCAAATGGAGCTACAGTAAATACAGTGGCGGGTGCAATAACGGGTGCTGCACCTACATTTACAACAAATGTCAATGAAATCTACGGAAATTTTACTACTACTACTTTAAATACGAGTGCTGCTGGTAGTGGCACTACTTTGACTTTCATTACTGCTGGCTTTGGTCTTGCAGTAGGCCAAAAGGTTACAGGAAGTAATGTTCCTGCCAATACTTATGTCACATCTTTAACAGGAACTACTGCAGTTGTAAATAATTCAGTAGCCAGTGTTACAAAAGGACAAGCAATTACTTTTACTAATTATAGTAATACAATTAATACGAGTTCTGTGACTGCTAGTGGAACAACATTAACATTTACGTCAACTACAGGCTTTGGTCTTATAAATGGTCAATTAGTTACTGGTACTAATATTCCCGCTAATACAACTATCTCTTCTTTTACTGCTACTACTGTTGTTTTATCTAATTCCGTTACAGGTAGTGGTGTTTCGAGTGGACAGACAATTACATTTAGTGCATATCCTACTGTGACCACAGGGCTAGAAATACCCACTTCATTAGGAACTGGAACATTAACAATTAATAATGGAGGAATTGTAAACCTAAACGCTAATTTGTCGGCAACTACCTTATCTGTAACTTCCGGAACATTATCTGCAAATGCTAAAACAATAACTGTTGCTAGTGGCGGTACTGTAAATGTTAGTAGTGGTGCAATCTTAGATTTTACAACAACTGCTTTATCTTTCACCGTTAGCAATATAACCATCAATAATAGCGGTACTATTCAAACAGCATGCGTTACAGCTACAAGTGCAACTCCTATTCCTAGTGGATTAACGTATGGAGGTACTGTTAGTTATAATGGTACTGCTGCACAAACTGTAGTAGCAGGTACTTACAGCAACTTGACACTTTCCAATACAGCCTCACTCTCATCAAGTGCAATGGCTTTAGGTGGTGCATCAACAGTAAATGGGGTTCTTACTCTTAATAATGGAGTGCTCGTTCTTGGAGCAAATTCATTGATATTGGGAAGTAGTGCATCTTTGGCAGGTTCTTCAGTTTTGACCAATTCCACTCCAACAAGTTACATAGATGCTTCAGCTGCAGGTATCCTAAAGCGTCTTGCTGTTTCAACATCCACAAGTACAACTTTTCCTATTGGTTTTGGAGCTGCTTATGCACCAATTGTTATTTCAAGTTTAAACACTACGTCTGATATATCTATTGGGGCAGGAACTATTGGTGGCACTAATTTCGCAAGTCAAAGCTGGTCAATTCTTTCAAGTGTTGCATCAACGGCTAATGTGAAATTCCAATTCAATAATTACGGAGCAGGCTTTTCTCCTTCTTCTAATTGTGATCTTGGTGTCTATAGTGGTTCGTCTCTTTCAATACTTTCATTTGGAACAACAGTTAACCCAACTACTACTACCACTCCTCCTTACACAATAACAACTCCGGGAAGTGGATCAGGTTTCCCATTAACACTTGCAACAACGACGAATAATTATGTGATAGGAAACACAGGGTCTTTTAATAATTATGCCACCAATATTTATTATGTGCGTGGTGCAGTTACAATTGGAGGGGCTGCCGTTTCCTCTGGTTCTGCTAATTTTTATAATGCTGCTTCAGGTGGTTCTAATAACATATCATCTTTCTTTCCAACAGACAGTATAGTTATTATGAGTGGAGGTGCGCTTACCATTAATGCTACAACACCCTTACAGGGAATTAATATTCAAACTGGAGGTACCTATAATAATACTGCAGGTGTTGTAACTCTTGTCAATCTTACTATAAATGGAGGATATACAGCTGTAAATCCAAATGGATTAACAGGTGCAAGTGTTTCTCAAGGAACAAATGGTACCTATGTGACAGGTACTCTTTCAGGAAGTTCAACTGTTCCAACAACTAGTAGGGTAGTTATAGGAAATGTAACAAGTCCGACTACAACTGCTGGAGGTGTAATTGATGGTACTACTGTTCCGTTTTCTGTTCCTGGCATTTCTATACATGGTTATAGTACAGGGTTTACAATTTTAGGAACTTGTACTATTGGTAATTTAGTAACATCATCAGGTAATTCTCATTTTTCAAGTTGTATCATTACAGTAGGAAATACTTCTACTTACACTTATCCACATAATCTAACGATCCTACTTACCACAACTTTTAATGGTTATAGCCTTAGTTGCCCTGCTGCCAATCATGTAAGCCTTACAATTGCTGAATCTGCCGCCGGCCCAGTTATATTTAATGCATCAAATAATACATTAGACAATTTAACAATTGCCAATGCAACTGGTGTAGCAACAACACTTACAACCAATTCTGTAAACGTAACCACTTCTCTAAACTTGGTTTCAGGTTCATTAATATGTGGTACACCAAAAGTAATTCTGTCTAGTGGCGCTACTGTAAATACTACTGCTGGTTCAATAACGAGTGCTGCACCTACATTTACCACAAATGTCAATGAAACCTACAGTAATTTCACGACTGCAACATTAAATACAAATGCAGCCACAGCAGCTGCAGGAACTTCGCTAACTTTTGTAACGGCAGGTTTTGGTGTTGCAGTTGGGCAATTAGTTTCAGGTACAAATATTCCAGCCAATACATTTGTAACATCAGTTACTTCAGGAGTAACTGTTGGGTTGTCGAATGCAATTTCAGTAGGAGGTGTTTCTAAAGGTCAAGCAATAACATTTACAAACTATACTAATACAATCAATACAAATTCTGCAACTGCAAGTGGAAATACATTGAATTTTACTTCAACAACTGGCTTTGGTCTTATAAATGGTCAATTGGTAAGTGGTACTAATATTCCAGCAAATACAACTATCTCTTCTTTTACTGGAACGACTGTTGTTTTATCTAATTCCGTATCCGGAAGTGGAGTTTCGAGTGGGCAAACTATTACTTTTAGTGCATTTCCAACTGTGACTACTGGTCTAGAATTACCTACTTCTTTAGGAACTGGAACCTTGACAATTAATAATGGAGGAATAGTTAACCTTAATGCTAATTTGTCAGCTTCTACCATTTCTGTAACTTCCGGAACTTTATCCGCTAATACAAAAACAATTACTGTTGTTAGTGGGGGAACAATAAATGTAAGTAGTGGTGCAATCTTAGATTTTACAACAACTGCTTTATCTTTCACAATTAACAATATAACCATCAATAATAGTGGTACAATCCAAACAGCCTGCGTTACCGCTACAAGCGCAACGCCTATTCCAGGTGGATTAACCTATGGAGGTACTGTCAGTTATTATGGTGCTGCTGCACAAACTGTTACAGGAGCAACTTATAATAATCTTACATTTTCCAATACAGCCGCTGCTGTATCTACTGCCTTGTCTTTAGGTGGCGCATCAACTGTAAATGGAGTACTTACTTTAAATACAGGTGTACTTGTTCTTGGTGCAAATACTTTGATATTGGGTAGTAGCGCTTCTTTGGCAGGTACTTCCATATTAACTAATGCTACACCAACAAGTTACATAGACGCATCTGGAGTTGGCGTTTTAAAACGTCTAACAGTATCAACATCTACGAGTACAACTTTCCCAATCGGAGTTGGTGCTGCTTATTCTCCAATTGTTATTTCAAGCTTGAGTGCTTCTTCTGATATATCTATTGGAGCTGGCACTATTAGTGGATCAAATTTTGCCAATCAAAAATGGTCAATATTATCAAGTGTCGCCTCTACCGCTACTGTGAAATTCCAGTTTAATACCTACAATTCGGGCTTTTCTCCTGCATCAAATTGTGAACTTGGAGTATATAGCGGTTTGACTTATTCAGTACTTGCATTGGGTACTACTGTTAGCCCAACTACTTCTTTAACACCTCCTTACTCAATGACTACCCCTGGAAGTGGAACAGGTTTCCCTTTAACCCTTTCTACATCTACTAATAGTTATGTCATTGGAAATACAGGTTCTATTAATAATAATATCACCAATATTAATTATGTCCGTGGTGCCGTTACAATTGGTGGCACAGCCGTTACTTCTGGGTCAGCAAATTTATATAATGCAGCTACCGGCGGTTCTAGTGGGATTACTTCATTTCTTTCAACGGATAGTATCGTTGTTATGAGTGGTGGTGCACTAATCATTAATGCATCAACAACCCTACGTGGAATTAGCATTCAAACTGGAGGTACTTATAATAATTCGGCAGGTGTTGTAACACTTGTTAATCTTACCATTAATGGTGGATATACTGCCCTTAATCCTAGTGGTTCTGCAGGTTCTAGTCCTACACAAGGGTCAGGAACTTATGTAACTGGAACACTCTCTGGTAATTCTTCTATTGCAACTTCGAGTCGTGTTGAAATTGGTAATGTGGCTTCTCCTAGTTCTGTGGGCGGGGTAATTGATGGTACCACAACTGCTTTCAATGTTCCTGGTATTAATATTCAGGGATATAGTGCTGGCTTTACAATTCTTGGTACATGTACAATTGGTAATTTGGTTACAGGGTCTAGTTTTTCTCATTATACAAGTTGTGTTGTTACGCTTGGGAATTCTTCAACCTACTCAAATCCTCATAGTGTAACGATTCTTCAAACTGGAACTTTTAATGGCTATAGCCTTAGTTGCCCTGCAGCTAATCATGTAAGTTTAACAATTTCTGAATCAGTCGCAGGACCTGTTGTTTTTAATGCATCTAACAATACAGTAGATAATTTAACTATTTCTAATTCGGCTGCAATTGCTACAACTTTGACAACTAATCCTGTTAATGTAACTACTGCGCTTAATATTGTTTCTGGTTCTTTAATTACTAGCGCCTCTTTAATTGTTGCTAGTGGTGGAACTGTAAATGTAAGTAATGGGGCAACACTAGATTTATCAACCCTAGCTTTGTCTTTCACTACTAATAATATAACCATAAATAATAGTGGTACTATTCAAACTGCCTGTACTACTGCAACTAGTGCAACGCCAATTCCTAGTGGATTGTCTTATGGAGGGACAGTTATTTATAACGGCGCTGCTGCACAAACAGTTGCAGGGGCTACATATAACAATCTTACTCTTTCCAATACTGCTGCTTCGGCTTCAACTGCCTTATCATTAAATGGTGCTGCAACAGTAAATGGAGTGCTTACTTTAAATAATGGAGTGCTTGTTCTTGGTGCAAATACATTTACATTGGGAAGTAGTGCAACTTTTGCAGGTTCTTCTGTTTTAACAAATGCCACTCCAACAAGTTATATCGATGCTTCAGCAGCAGGTGTCCTTAAACGTCTTACTGTTTCAACATCTACAAATACTACTTTCCCAGTCGGGGTAGGAACTGCTTATGCACCAATTGTAATTTCAAGTTTGAGCACAATAGCTGATATTTCTATCGGGGCAATTACAGGAAATGTAGGTGTCATTGGTGGTACAAATGTGGCTAGACAAAGTTGGTCAATACTATCAAGTGTTGCAGCTACTGCAATTGTTCAATTCCAATTCAATAATTATGGTGTTGGTTTTGACCCTTCGAGTAGTATTGAACTAGGCGTTTATGATGGGGCTGCCTACACAACGCTTCCATTTGGAACATTAGTAAGTCCAACTACTACTTTAACACCTCCATACACAATTACAACACCTAGTAGTGGTTCAGGTTTCCCGTTAGCACTTTCAACATCAACTTATAATTATGTAATTGGAAACACCGGTTCTATTACTAGTAATACTACTACTTGGACAGGTGCAGTAAGTACTGATTGGAATAATACATCAAATTGGAATAATGGTGCTCCGAGCAGCTCTATGAGTGCAATAATTCCATCATCTTCTTCTTGGTCTAATCAGGCAAATGCACCAATAATGAGTGCAAATAGTGATGTCTTAAATCTTACTATAAGTGATAATACAGCTACTTTGAATACAAATGGAAAAACATTAAGTGTATATGGAACCCTTTCAAATGCAGGTGAAATTTCTGGAACAGGTTTAGTTACCGCTGTTAGTTCATCGGCACAAATAATTTCAGGTACAGGAGGAACTATCAGTAACCTCACTATTAATAATTCTAATGGAGTAACACTTAGTTCTGGTAGTACACAATTAATCACAGGGACTTTAAATCTAACTAATGGTGCATTTACATTAACTGGAACCCTTACCGTTAGTGATGGTGGTAATGTGATTCGTAATGGTGGTAGCATTAGCGGTGCGCCAAGTTATGGTACAGGTTCAGGTGTGGCTGTTTCTTACATAGGTTCAGCGAGTGTGGCAGAGGGCTTTGAGTTGAAACCTTCAGTTGGTCTTATTGCTTCATTCACAATGAATGCAGCTACTTATACTTATACATTAAATGCAGCTACTTCAGTTACTAACCTTGTTCTTGCCGCAGGAACAGTGGCAGATGGAGGCTTTGCTTTAACTGTTTCAGGTAATGTATTGGGTACTACTAGTTCTATCACTACTTGGACGCCAAATACTGCCTATTCAGTTGGTCAATATGTGTATAATAATGGTGGACAGGTGTTTAAATGTACTACAGCAGGAACTAGTTCAAACGCAACTCCTGCAACAGGACCAATCTCAGCCCTAACTTTAACTGATGGAACTTGTGTTTGGACGTCAGCCTCATTTGGTTCTCATTCAAGCACCAATTCTTCTACATCTTATGGTATAAAAATGATTACTAATAATGCTACTGTTCAAGGTGGAGTTACCTTAGGTAATTTAATTGTTGGTCAATCAAGTGGTTCAAGTATTAAAATTACAGCCGCAGGTTCATTTACAGCTTTAACCTTAGATATTGTAAATGGTAGTTCTGGTACAACCGAATTTAATGATGGAGGTAATACCGTTACCTTAACGTATAGTAATGCTGGTGCAACTGCAATCATCTTAACAGGTAATGGTAAACATGCAGGTACAGGTCGGATTAAATTAACAGAAGGAGGTACTTCGGGAGGTACAATTTCGGGTACATTGGTTTCTGTAGGGTCAATCTTGCAATCTAATGCAGCAAATTTTGCAACTTTAGTTAGTAGTGCAGGTAACCTAACCATTACGGGTGATTTAATGGTGCAAAATGGAACAGGAATTCAAGTGGGCAGCACACAAGGTACTAGTGTAAATACATTGCAAGGTAATTTCATAAATCTTAAGAGTTCTGCATTTAAACTTAGTATGATAAGTACAAGTGCAGGTTATTTACGTATGTCGGGTGGTTCTACCACTTCAGGTGTAGTTAGTATGGTCTTGTCAAGTGGAGGTTCAGGATATAAGAGTTCTACAAATACAACAAGCGGTAGTAACACAATTACATTCGCACCTCCTCCAGTTGGCGTTCCCGCTACTGCAACAATTACAGTCGCAAGTGGAGTAATCACTGCAATTACCATGTTAGATTGTGGTAGTGGTTATACTACTGCTCCAACTACTTTTACTGTTACAGGTGGAACAGTCTCTGGAGCAAATGCAGGCTCAGGTGCTACTTTTTCATGTATTACTGCAAATTCACAATCTGGCGTAAGTAATGTAAATGATAGATATATTGGAGGAACTGCTCAGGCAGATACAATCGGTAATTTAGATGTCAATATAACAAATGGTAATGTGTTATTGGCACCTGTTCCTGGTTTGTCATTAACCATTAATGGTACAACTACTCTTGCAAATGGCGGTAGTCTCAAATTCTCTAGTGCTACAGCAGGTATTGGTGTTGGAACTAGTAATGCTAGTGCGGCAAGTCCAAATATTTTGAATATTGGTAATAATACGGCTACAATTGTAGGAACGATGGCAGTAGGTAATACTATATTTTCAAATAATCCAGGAACAGGTAAGGTGGTCATTAATTCCACAGCAGGTACTAATGTAGGCTCGCTCAATTTTGGAACTAGCACTGCTGGAAATTTCTACAGCGTCGGTTTGACTTCGGGTACATTTAATTTAGCATCAGGAAGTATTACACTACCAACAACTACTACTGCTACAATTGCAAACGCAACTGTTTTGACTATCAATAGTGGTGCAACTCTTGATATGGGTACCAACATCTTAACAAATTCTGGTACAATAACTAATAATGGAACTATAAAGACGGCATGTTTAACCGCTACAAGTGCCACTCCAATTCCTAGTGGTTTGACAATTGGTGGTAGTGTCGAATATTATGCAACGGGGGCTCAAACTATAGTGGCCAATAATTATTATGATTTAAAGATAAGTGGTACTCGTACAGGTAATATTACCTTGGCAAGTTCTGGTACAATTGCTGTGGCAGATGTACTTACAAATACGACTTCCTTCACAAGTGGGGCTTATGTAAATACGGGCTCTACAGTTAGTTTCAATGGTTCAGGTGCAAGCCAAATTATTCCTGTCTTTCCTTACAATAATTTGATACTTAATAATGCATCTGGTGCGACATTAGCTGCAGATGTAACAGCAAATGGAACTCTTACATTAACTAGTGGTAAAATTACGCTTGGAAATACAAATCTTACTGTAGGAAATTCAAGTGGAAGTAATAGTAATTATGTAGCAATTTCAGGAACTGGTAAGTTGACAGTGAATAGTGTGGGTAGCTCGGCTAAGACATTTGCAATTGGAACTGCTACAAGTTATTTGCCTTTATCAATTGCAAATACTACAGGTACCCCTAATATGACAGTGGGAGTATCTGCACCTTATTCTAATGCAGTTGGCGACCCAACACAAGTGGCATATCCGCAATGGTCTGTTCTAAGTAGTTCAGCCACTTCAAGTAATACCAATATAACTTTTCAATTTAATGACAATGTTACTGATTTGCCTTCTGGTTTCTTAATTTCTGGAGCTTGTGAAGTGGGTAATTATGTAAGTTCTTATACTTTGAAGAATACAGGAATACCAGCTTCTGTAGGTAGTGCATATTCTGTAACTGCTACTGGATTTTCTGTACCAACAAGTGGTAATAATTACTATGTGATTGGTAATACTGGAAATATTGTAGTGACTGCTACTACATGGACTGGTTCTGTAAGTACTTTATGGTCTAATGCCCTAAACTGGACGAATAACGTACCAACCTCAACTGCAGATGTGGTAGTGCCTGTTGTTGTAAATGGCAGATACCCTGAATTGAAAGCAACTCAAACAATTAAAAATCTGACAATCAACAGTGGTGCATCTATAGTTTTGACAGGAGCTAATCTTCAACCTACTAATAACTTGATAAATGATGGGACAATAAGCGGTACTGGAACACTTATATTATCTGGTGCTAGTGCTCAGACAATTACTGGTAATGGTACAGTGGGCAACTTGACCATTAATAACAGTAATGGTGTGTCTATTTCTTCTGGTAGTAATAGCTTAGGAGTGACTGGCGTATTGACTTTACAATTAGGTTTGCTTACCACAAATAGTAAACTTACACTTAAATCTACAAGCATTGCTAATAGTGGTATCCTAGCTCCTTATGGTACGAGTGGTAATACAGGAACTATTTCTGGAAATGTTACGGTAGAGCGTTTTATTCCTAAAGGCTTCCGTGCATACAGAGATATTAGTTCAGGTGGTGTGTACAGTGCTACAAATTACCTATTCAATACATGGCAAGAAAGTGGTAGCTATGCTAATTCAGGCTATGGTATGTTTATCACAGGTATTTTAGATACAATTGTACGTCATAATTTAGTGGACGCAACTTATGGTATTGATCATTCTTTAACAGGAAATGCTTCTGCCTTCTATTATAGAGCAGGATGGGATACCGTGAAGAATACAAAGACTGAGTTGTTGAATCCTTATCAATCTTACCGTGTATTGATAAGAGGAGACAGAAGCTTCGACTTAGACACTACAGGTGTAGTGATGGTTACAGGCCCTACACAATTAGCCATGAACAGAGCTACTACCTTAAGAGCAACCGGTAGTTTAATTACAGGTACTGTTACCTATACTACAAGTGGAGTTTCTAATGGTGTTTATACAAATAACATTGGATTAAACGCAGCATCAAATGGTTACACTTATGT